>CAZQWX010000001.1:0-8181 GCA_964597255.1 uncultured Gammaproteobacteria bacterium
GCAGGCCAGGAGCTTTTGACAAAAGGTGAAAAGACACTTTCAGCAACAACAATAAGTGAAGGAGAAGTTTACTTTTCTTCAGCAGTAGATCAGGCATTATCAGCGAGATTGGCGAGTAAAGATGTCAAAGATCTATTGGCAAAGTTGACAGTGGCTGCAGCAAAACACGAAGAGATAATTGGAGATGATATGGGAATGTTCTCTGGGCATGATGAGCAGATAATGGAGAAAGCTCATCAACAAAGTCTGCAATCACTGGAACGGGTAAGAGAAGTATTTCTCCAGACGTTTAATTGGCAACTTTAAAGAAAAAAGGGGTACTTTTTCCCGCAGAATTTTTTGGTTAGATTCAGGGAACAAAATTGACAGCCTCTGATATAGAAGTTCCTAGTTGACACACAATAGGTAGGGTCATATGCTCTCAGAGGCCACTATATCTAGTGGTCATTAATTTTCTATGAAGTGTCCATATTGCGGAGCGGGGGATACAGAAGTTATAGAAACGCGTGATGGTGAAACGAGTTTGCGACGGCGACGGGAGTGCAAAAAATGTGAGAAGAGATTCACAACTTACGAGCGGATAGAAAATATTGATTTGGTAATAACAAAAAAAGACGGTAGAAGGGAAAAATTTGATCGAGAGAAACTGCGGCGGGGAATTGTCAGAGCGGCAGAGAAAAGACCAATAGCAACAGAGCTTATTGATTCAATTGTTGATGAGATAGAACAGGAGTTACGGAGCAAAGATTCAACAGAGGTTGGGAGTAGGACGGTTGGAAATTTAGTCTTGAAGAAGTTGCGTAAGATCGACAAGGTGGCATATGTGCGATTTGCCAGTGTCTATTTGGATTTTGAGAGCCTGAAGGATTTTGAAGGTCTGATAAGCAAATTAACCTGAGAGATTAACAACCTAAAAAGGAAAATATGTCGATAACGCCTTGGGAGTGGGCATATTTTTCTTAAAGGGAGAGTTAAGTAGTATGGCGATAGCTGAGCCGACAACAAAAATAGCAGAACCGATTCCGGCGCTGGTTCGACCAGGTCGACCGGCGAAAGTGGCTTCTGGGTCTGTGAATATGACTGATGGCGACGGGCGCAATCGGAATACGGTGGTGCCCCCAATGCCGGCAGATTTGACTCCTGGCCAATGGACTGAACAGGCGGTCAAGGTTCTAAACGAACGGTATCTTCTCAAGGATAATGATGGCAAAGTATTAGAGACACCAGATCAAATGTGCTGGCGGGTAGCGTGGGATATTGCTTCGGCGGAAGCGAACTTTGGAGCTTCATACGAACAGATTATGGCAGTAGCTAGGGATTTTTATAAATTACTGGCAACTCATGAATTTCTGCCAAATTCGCCAACTTTGATGAATGCAGGAAAAAATAATGGTTTGCAATATAACGGATGTTTTGTAATTCCAATTGAGGACTCGATGGAGGGAATTTTTGATGGTATTAAATGGACGGCAATTATTCACAAGTCTGGCGGGGGGACGGGGTTTTCCTTCTCAAGACTGCGCCAATCAGGGTCGCGGGTAGGTTCGACCAAGGGTGTAGCCTCTGGACCAGTTTCCTTTATGCGAATTTATGATGCGGCAACGGAACAGATTAAACAAGGAGGGAGCCGACGAGGAGCAAATATGGGGGTACTGAGAGTGGACCATCCGGATATCTTGGAGTTTATCCATTGTAAGGAGACAGGGGGGGTAACAAATTTTAATATTTCAGTAACAACGACAGATGCCTTTATGAAGGCGTATCAAGCCGGGGCGACATACGACTTAATTGATCCTAAAAATAAACATGTGGTGGGGCAACTTGATGCGAGAAAAGTAATGGATGAAATTGCCCAAGGGGCCTGGACGACAGGAGATCCAGGGATGATTTTTATTGACCGAATAAATGCCGGCTCAGCCAATCCAGTGCCGTCTTTGGGCCCAATTGAGACGACTAATCCATGTGGAGAGCAACCGCTATATCCATTTGATGCGTGTAATTTAGGGAGTATATTTTTGACCTATTTTGTGAAAGAGGAAAATGGCAAGAAAGTGGTGGATTGGGAAAAGCTGGAAAGAGTGACGAAGTTATCGGTGCAGTTTTTAGATAATGTCATTGAGAGGAATCCTATCCCGTTAGATAAGATTCAGGATACAGTAAATCTTATTAGGAGAATTGGTTTGGGAATTGGTGGCTGGGCGGATATGTTGGTGGAACTGGGAATTTCGTATGATTCCGAAGAGGCGGTGGAACTGGCAGGAAAGGTGATGAAATTTATTAATGAAAAGGGTCACGAGGCATCGGAGGAATTGGCGGTAGTGCGTGGACCATTTCCACTGTGGTCGGAGAGTATCTACAAAAACAGCAAGCCGATTCGTAATTGTACAGTAACGACGATTGCCCCGACGGGGACAATTGGTCATATTGCTGGGACCTCACAAGGTGTGGAGCCGATTTTTGCAATTGCTTTTAAACATTATGTTAAAACGAACGCACTGGAGAGGTCACTTTATTATTTTAATAATCTGTTTGAGGATATGGCCTCCGGCCAGCCATGGTATACCGAGATGGTAAAAGAGAAAATCGCAGAACAGGGAACGATTGCCCATATTGAAGAAATACCAGAAAATATCAGGGCATTATTCAGGACAGCTCATGATATTTCCTATGAATGGCACGTGCGGACGCAAGCAGCCTTTCAGAAGTATACGGATAATGCGGTGTCAAAGACAATTAATATGGCTAATAGTGCCACACCGGAGGATATCAAAAATGCTTATATCATGGCCTACCAGTCTGGGTGTATGGGAATCACGGTTTATCGGGATGGGAGTAAAAGCATTCAGGTATTAAATTTGGGAACAAAAGACAAGCAAGAGACAAATGGGCAGAAAGTGGAAGTCGGAAATGGACAGGCAAATGGCCATACTAACGGGCATAGTAATGGACACGCGACTGTAGGATTGCCAGAGGTTAAGGTGCTGTCACCCCGGCCAATTCGGGTCAATGGGGCGACCTATCGGATTGAAACTCCGCTGGGTCGGGCATTTATTACGGTGAACGAAGATGAAGTAGGAAATCCCTTTGAGGTGTTCTTGAGCATTGGGAAGGCAGGATCAGAAGTGGCAGCGATGGCTGAGGCGATGGGGCGACTTATTTCGACTACGCTGCGATTTGGAAATCACATGTCGCCACGGGATCGGGCTCTGGAAATTGTGGATCAGCTTTCCGGAATTGGGGGAGGGAATACAGTAGGCTTTGGGGTTAATAAGGTTCGAAGCTTACCAGATGCGATTGCTAAGGCGATCTCGATGCATTTTGACTTGAACGGGGTAAAACCCAGTCATATGTTACAAAGTGAGGTGGATGCTACTTCTGCGGCGGTCCCAGACAGTGCAGAAATTGCACCAGCGCCAGGACAAGTTGGCCTGTGGACACAGCGACGTGATCTGTGTCCTACGTGTGGAGCAGCAGCATTTGTTTTTGAAGAAGGTTGTGCCAAGTGCTTGGCTTGTGGATATTCCAAGTGCTAGTGGCGCTTGATTGGGGGTTCTATGGCCCCAGAAAATAGACGAAGGTTCAAGTTGAGAAACTGCCCATGCTGGTTTTGTGACCTGATTAATTGGGTGTTTGAGCAAACTTTTGGTCGAGTGGCAAATCTTTTGGGGTTAGTATAATGGCACAACTTCTACAGTTTTCCCAAAAAGCGATTATTGAACGGGGTAAACAAGTTTTAGTGGTGAAGAATCCTCCCAATGCCGAGCGTAACCCAAGCATGATTGATTTTCCAGGTGGAAGGATGCAGTTTGGCGAGACGATAGACAGCCACATGATTCGAGAAGTTTTCGAAGAAACCGGAGTGAAGGTTAGGCCGTTAGACCTGGTAGATATTTTGACCTGGACGATAAAGATGGGAGATAAGAGCCGTAGGGAATTATTGGAGAATGACTTACAGGTGGTGGCGGTTGTAAGACGGTGCAAGTATATCTCCGGCAAAGTAACGTTAGTAAATAATGTTGACGACGAGAAACTGGCGAAAGTTTATTGGGTTGAACCTAGTAAATTGCTTAGTGACCGAAATTTCGATTCTAAGCTAGTGCCTGCCTTAAAGAAATACCTAAGACTAAAGCAATGACCGACCAAGTGGAAACTCAGCTGTGTCCGGTGTGCGGAACGCCAATCGGAGTGCGGGCGGGATCTAAAGAAGCGGTTTGTCCGAACTGTGGGTTTAAGGATCCGTGTTGCGAATAGGTGGAAGGATAGTGATAGTTCCGTTAAAAGCATCCACCTCGATAAGGTCGCCATTTTTGATGAGTTTGGTAGCGATATTGGTGCCGACAATGCAGGGTTTTTTGAGCTCGCGACTGATAATGGCGGCGTGGCTGAGGATACCACCCTGGTCGGTGATGATAGCAGCAGCCCTGGTCATAAGGGGGACAAAATCTGGTGTGGTCATATCGCAAATAAGAATTTCTCCAGGATTAAATTGAATACCATTTATTTTTTCTGACCGGACAATTCGTGCCAATCCCCGGGCTTTGCCTTGGGAACTAGCACTGCCGCGGATGATGGTGGACGATAGGGTTGTCGAGTTAGTGGTAGCGGTAAAATCTTTATATAAAGCGCCAAGAGTACGATTGTAGTCGATCATCCAGAGGCCAAAGTCTTTGGTTCGGAGGGTTTCGAAATAGCCAAAAAGGTGGTTATGGGCAAAGGTGGCCTTTAGTTTTTTGGCGAGAATACTTTGTTTGGGTCTACTTGTTACCTTGGTCAAATTGATGGCAGCAGTGAGCTCGTGCAGGGCGGCAGAATTTTTTTGGGAGAGTGTAATTTTTCCGGTGGTAAATGGCAGGGCAAAGGTGATGGGTTTGCCAGTATCGTAGAAGCCTTGAGAAAGCTGATAATGGCCGCCCTTGATGATTTCTCCATAGATGCCGTGGTTATTAACCACAAAAATAGTGGACCAGAGTTGATGATTGGAGTGGGGAATAAAGTCGAGATTATAGAAGCGGGGATCGATAGCTTGGTTTTTGAGCCAGATTAGAGACTGGTTAATCGTCTGGCCGCGCAGGCGAAGTTTGGGCAAAGTGGGACTAGTGGGATTGAGTCGCAGACCACAAGTTTCATGGCCATGCTCGGCTAAAAAATGCTGAAATTTTTTTGTGGGAATGAGCACATGCTGAGCAGGGAAAGAGGTCGGAGCATCGTAGCGGATACCAATGACTTGTCTGAGGATATCAAGGCGGTCCTTGCGTCGGGAGTCTTCCTGACGGAAGAGTTCGGTATCAGGATGACTGATCTTTTCAAACCATTCAGTAATGGAGATCGTGACTTGGGAGGGGCTGAGGGTTGTCATTATAATAGGTGAATTATAGCCTTTTCGATCCAGTAGTACCTCTTGTAATCAAATTAGCCGGGTAATAATGTTGGTTATTATGGTTGGGAAAAGATTGGCAGTGATTGATATCGGGACGTTGAAGGTGAAGTGCCTGGTGGTGGAGAAGGGAAGTAATGGGGAGTTAAAAACAATTAAGCAATCGAGTGTCTTGACGCTTTTGGGATCAGGAGCAACGGAGAAGAATAACCAACCGAAGGCGGAATATCTGCAGGACACAATTGACGAGCTGGCGCGGTGCAAGAAAGTATTGAAAGCAGAAAAGGTGGAAGCGGTACGGGTGGTGTCGACCCATGCACTTAGGGAAATGGGACAAGTGGGTAAGGAGGTGGCAGAAAAGATTAAGAAGAAAACCGGCCTGACAGTGGAGATTATCAGTCAGCAGGAAGAAGCGGAGCTGTTCTATCGGGCAGTGCTGGCAGATTTTAGAACCGACGACGATTTTACAATCATGGATCAAGGCGGGGGGAGCGTGCAGATTTTAATCGGGAACAGAAAGAAACTTAAACAAACTTTTCTTCTTAAAACAGGGTCGAGTTATATGTGGAGTAAGTTCACACCAAAACACACGGATATGGATGCGCCGAATCGTGACGAGATCCGACAAATGGAAAAGTATGTTTTGGAACAACTACAGCTAATTCCGATGGGACTTAAGACGCCGATCGTTTATGGGTCAACGTGTATTATTGATGTCTTTAAGGCACTAGGAATGCCGCTGGTACCCTTTGACGGTTCGCCATCGCATCCGTACAAAACGGAGATTCCGGCCATGGAAAGGTTGTTGGAAAAAGTGTGGCCAATTCCATATAAGATGCGCGACGACATGTTTAAATATAACCAACAGTACTATATGTGGGGTATCGATAAGGCATTTCTCAATGCAGTGGAGTTGGCCCGCCGAGTGACAGCTCCGTATGTGATTCCGAGCAATGCTAACATTAATCAGGGGTTACTTATGAGTATGGTGTAGATTATGTCGATTTATACCAAAACTGGCGACCGAGGCGAAACGGGTATATGGGGAGGAAAGAGGGTGGCAAAAGATAGTGCACTGGTGGAGGCATTGGGTAGTATTGATGAATTGAATGCCCAACTGGGAATTGTTCTGGCTCAGATCAAGAATAAAAAGATTAAGCAAGATGTGGAAAAGATCCAACAGGACTTGTTTTCAATCGGAAGTGCGATTGCGGGATTTGAGGGAAAAACAGACTGGTTGGAAGAACGGGTGAAGTATTTCGAGGAGGAAATTGACCGGATGTGGGAGGCCTTGCCAGAGTTGAATAATTTCATTTTGCCGGGTGGGAGTGAGATGGGGGCCCGGTTGCATTTGGCGAGAACAATGTGTCGACGGGCAGAACGAATGGTGATCGGGGCAAAGCAGGACAAGGCAGTTAAGTATCTCAATCGATTGTCGGATTATCTCTTCTGTTTGGCGAGATGGGTGAATTGGAAGACGGGAATAAGGGAAAGGAAGTGGATAGGATAGATAGTACAGTAGTCAAGCCCTGAAACTAATAGCAATGCCACGCAATGATTTTTATTTCCCAATGTGTGTTGGCTGCATTCTCTTTGGTTGTGGCGTTATCTCTGTCTGGACCGGTTTCTGATAATGGCCCGGCTGAACATCTTCTATTGGCCAGGAACGTCATCGTTTATGCCCCTGGGGATAAAGTCTACGGTGACAGAGTAGCAACGTCAAGTAGGCAGATGGCCAGTGTAATGGAGGGAAGAGGAATAGCTTCTAAACTAGGGGTTGTTCTCTAGCCAATTCCTGAATTTTTCTAAAGCTATCCGGCGCATGGAAATGGCATTCTTTTCTTCGGCTGTCATTTGGGCAAATGTTTTTGAGAAACCCTTGGGGATAAAGATTGGATCCCAGCCGAAGCCGTTGGTACCCGCTGGTTTATGAGCTATTTTTCCTTCAATAGTGCCGACGAATGAGACAACTTTCTTGGGATTGGTAGCAAAAGCGAGGGTGGTTTGGGCAACTGCCGATCGGTCAGATTGACCGGTAAGTAGGGCAATTAGGCCTCGGTTGTCCAGGGCTTTTTCGAAGCTGGAGATATAAGGACCAGGAAGTTGTTTTAGAGCGGTAAAAGAGAGTGATAAGTCTTCGATCAAAACAGGTTTCTGAAGAGTACAATAGTAGGCAAGGGCCTTTTTGGTTGCAACTTCGAGCGGGTCCAGTGACTGAATCTCGTCGATTTCCAGCGGCGTACCAATGACTTCAATTCCAAGAATGTCTCGAGCTTCGACTAATTTACCAGCATTAGTAGTTCCGAAGTAGATTTTAGTCATTACTTTTGAGTATACTGTCCCGGTGGTAAGAAGAAAAGTCAAAAAGTTAGATGTGGAAAAATTGAGAGAAGACTTCGATGGGCTTCGTGACCCTATAGAAGGTAAAGGGAGAATTAAGACCAAACTGGCAAGAAAGGAAAAAAATATCGACGAGTATTTGGCTCCATGGCTGGCATTGTCGAAAGAAGATAAATGGGTATACCCCAGTCAAGGGTTGTTGCGGACGCCGTATGATGAGCTGGACCATCATCAACTGCAGATTCTGCCTCAAGAGACTTTGGTCGAGACGTTACGAATGAGGTTGTTCTTTTTGGAAATGTTTAACCATCCTTATCGGATTCAGTTCTTACGTAAAGTTAACCAAAAGAAGTTTTTGGCCCCACAAAAAGTAATTTGTAAGATGTTCGATTTGGCTATGAATGCAGGTTTATCGTTGTCGATCGGAGATATTGCTGCCAGTGTGACGGGGAGCGAAGAAGGAAGGA
>CAZQWX010000002.1:0-3855 GCA_964597255.1 uncultured Gammaproteobacteria bacterium
AGTATGTTTTGAAAGAGGTGTCTTCTAATTGTGAATAAATACTTCAAGCTATAAAATCTTGATGACATGATCTCTTTCATTTATTTTGATGTTGGTGGAACCTTGCTTGACTGGTCAAATGCGTTTGAAACTGCAGCATTAAGGTTTAATCTGACAGTAGATGACATTGGTAATGTGTTCGATGAGCATCATGATTCAATTACCAAGGGGTCAATGTCTGCTGACCAATTCTGGGGGAAGTGTATTCAAAGGTACAATCTAAAAAATGCCTCAAATTATAATTTCCTGGAGTCATGGGTTGCTGATTATCAGCCAATCAGGGAAATGCACGAATTAGTTTATAGATTGGTCCCGAGATATAAGATTGGCCTGCTATCAAATATCTATAAGGGCATGTTGCCTCTGCTTCTGGAAAAAGGGATTATTCCGAACATTCAGTATGAACAGATTGTGTTTTCGTGTGATGTCGGCATGATGAAGCCAGATTCGGATATTTACACACTTGCCCAAAAGAGGGCTAGGGAATTTTTGATTAGCTTGGTTTAACATTTTGGTAGAAAGGTCCATTCCGGTTGGTTTTAATCCCTTTTGATAAAGCAAATTTGTGTCTCGGCCCCAGCCACAGCCTGCGTCTAAAACTTTTGCTCCTTTGAGAAGCAGAGATGAAAAGTCGTTTATTTGGGCTTTTGAAGCAGTTTTTGTCGTTGCCTTAACATACTCATCCGCATGCTTATTGTACCAGTCAATTGTTGCCTGATTATTACCCACGGACCAATTATATTACGAAGTCCGATTCCTTTTGCGGGTTGAAGTAGTTTGATACAAAAGCCAGGCACGGAAAGCTGGGCAGGGCTGGATGGAACAGATTCGAACTTTTTATGCTCAAAACGACCGGTTTATCTAGTAATTTTTCCCTGAAGTACTTTTACGATCTCACCAATTTGCATCCATCCAAAAGCCCAGAGCCAGACGAGAAGAATATAAAATGTCGGTAATTTGGCGGGCATAAACAGACCGGAAAAAGCCAGGAAGGTGGCGAAAAGCTGAGTTATGGTGGTGGCAAGTATGACTTGCTTGCTGGGCAGAAATTTCCACCAGCGTTCTTTGGTATGAGCGACATAAATTAACAGGTGGCCGGAAACGGTCAGTTTGAGAAAGTAAATGGTCTGGACAATTGGCAGAGCCACATGGAAGACGGAAACCAATAATATAAATAAGATCAGGCTGTTGGCCACGCCGACCAGGCCGAAAAGGGAACTGAGAACAAAACGATTTTTGACGTTTAATTTCGCCGGTGCATTGGTTTGGGTGACCCGGTCATAGGCCAGGGAGATGATGGGAATGTCGTTGAGAACGGCAATCAGAATAATTTGGAGCGGGGTTAGCGGATAGGATTTATAGATTAAGCCCAGAAGGACAATGGTGATGATGAGACGGAAACTTTCTGACAGCCGATAGACGGAGTAGGAATACAATCGGGCAAAAATCTTGCGGCCTTCGATGATGGCGTCTTTAATGACTGAAATACCATTGGCCAAAAGAACAATATCGGCCGTTTCCTTAAGGGCAATGACGGCATTCTCGACGGCAAAACCAACATTAGCTGCTTTGACTGCTGGAAGATCATTAATTCCGTCACCATTAGTGGCCACGACAAAGTATCTTTTGGCTTCCTGGACGAGACGGAGTTTGTCTTCCGGGAAGATTTCGGCAAAAGCCTGGGTGTTTTTGTAGAAATTGACGTCCAGGCCTTGCCAATGACTTTTCTCCAAATCAGCCTTAGTGACGATCCCGGAGCCGGGAATGGCTAATTTTCGGGCGATTTCGGCGGCAATCACTCGATTGTCGCCAGTGACCATGGCGACATCAATGTGGTTGTCTTTTAAGAATTGGATCACATCAGCGGCTTCCGGACGCAAGTGGTCCGAAAGGGTGAGGAGTCCTAGTAATGTCATGTCTTTTTCTGTTTGGCCTATGGCTACGGCCAGGGTGCGATAGCCTTGGTGAGCCAAGTCGGCGATATCTTTATTCACGGCTGATGTCAGTTGGGTAGAGAGGGAACAGAGCTCCAGAATGACCTGGGGGGCGCCGGCGGTGATAAAGATTTTCCCTTCACCATCTTTGACCTGAACAGTGGTTCTTTTTTTGACCGAATCGCCGGGGACAAAAGTGTAAACAGTATAGTCGGTAAGGATGGCCGAGAGCTCTTGGGCTTTTTGACTGATTGCCAAACTTATGAGATTACGGTTGTCTTGGTAAGAAGCCAGATAAGCATAGGAAATGACCTGTTTGTTGGTGTAGTGGTTGTAGGGAATGATGGTGTCGATAACTATTTTGTTTTCGGTCAGAGTGCCGGTTTTATCGGTTAAGAGCAGATTTACATTAGCCAGGTCTTCAAGCGCAGACAGGCGACGCACGATTACCTGCTTTTTGGATAAGTCCAGAATGCCCAAGGCAATGATCAAGGTCATGACCGTCGGCAGACTGACGGGAATGCCGGCGATGACCAGGCTGAGATCCAGGGTTAAAAGTTCAACAAGTGGAAAATGCTGTAGAATAAAAAAAGTGCTCAGAATAAGCACTCCGAGAAGACTGAGAACGGATAAAAATTTGGAAATTCTGATGATGTCTTGCTCGAGGAAGCTTTTCCCCTTTGGTCCTTCAACTGAGAAGATGGTTTTGCCAAATTTAGTGTTTTTGCCGGTGGCCGTGATTTTTACCACGGCAATACCGCTGGCAATAAATGATCCGCTATATAACGGGTAGTTAACATTCTTGTCTTTGGGCAGTGATTCACCGGTTAGGGCCGATTCATTAACCGAGACATTTTTATTGTCGAGGAGGGTGGCGTCAGCGGGGACAATTTCTCCTGCGGCCAGTTGGATGATATCGCCGGTTACCAGCTGCCGGGTGTCAATTTCCTGCCACTTGTCATCGTGAAGCACTTTGACCCAGCCGATGAGATTTTCGTTGAGCTTTTTGATGGCGTTGTCGGCTTTGGCCTCCTGCCAGGTGGCAACACCGGTGTTGATGCCCAAAAGCAGCAAGATAAACGAGCCATCGAAGGTTTTGCCGCTGAAAAAAGACAAGCCGGAAGCCAGAAGAAGCATTAAGGAGATGGGGGAAAGAAACTGTTTGATGATTTTGACGGTAAACGGTGTTTTTTTCTCGGGGATTTCGTTGCGGCCATCCCGGGCCAATTTTTCCGCAGCTTCTTGAGAAGTTAAACCGACAACTTTTTCCATGGATATTATCTTACCACTTGACATAATATTAGAACATGCTAATATGTTTTTATGCAAGCACCTGTACTATCGGCACTGGCAAACCCAGTTAGGTTAAAATTAATCACCTGTCTTTCTAGGGGCTCAAAAAATGTGACGCAATTGATAGAGAATTGTGGCCTTGGTCAATCGGCAGTTTCCCAGCATTTAGAAAAGCTGCGTCGAGCCGGTTTAGTGTCGACAAAAAGAGACGGCAAGGAAATATTTTATGAGTTAAAGGACAGGAGGACAGCAAAGATCAGTTATTTATTACAGAAATATTTACATGAAGGTTAAACTCTATTCCACGCATACGTGCCCTTATTGCCTGATGGAAAAGGCCTGGTTAGATACTAATAAAATCGCTCACGAAGTGATATATGTGGACCAAAACCAACAGGCAGCGATTAATATGGTCCAGAAGACCGGGCAGATGGGTGTGCCGGTGACGGAGATACAAAAAGACGGGGCCAAAGATCAATATGTCGTGGGTTTTGATCCAGCCAGGTTGACCTCGCTTCTGGTTACTAAAGCTTAAACCTAGATTTTTGTCAGTTCGTCGTCGATTACCGTTTTAAATGAGGCATAAGGT
>CAZQWX010000003.1:0-8306 GCA_964597255.1 uncultured Gammaproteobacteria bacterium
GATAAACTGGTTGCCGGTGGGGTAGTCGCCAGCAAATCCGAAGCCAAAAGATTAGAAGACCAGGGAGCTATCGAAGAACTTGAACCCAATCTCTTCCGCGTCGGCAAGAAAAAGTTCGTCAGATTTATATGACCAAATCCACTGACATTACAATACTTCCAGTACAAGAGAACGACTGGCAGATAATCCAGAAACTTAACAACCAAGTTTTCTTAAGCGACCAAGCGAACGACGACGATCTTGATATGGATTGGCCATTTTCTCCAGCTGGAATCAAATATTACCAAGACCTAGCCAACGGCTCCTATGGAAAATGTTTTATTGCATACTCCCATACCCTGCCAGTGGGCTATATATCCTTAGCTGTCAAGGATTTCGGTTATAGAAAAAGCAAATACATTGAAGTAAATGACATCGGAGTTGATCCCAACTATCGCTCCCACGGCATTGGTCGTTTGCTAATTGAAGCTGCTGGTAAATGGGCTGATGAACAAAATGCCACCAAGCTTTATGTCTCAGCATACTGGAACAACAAACGGGCCATCGACTTCTATAAAACCAACGGTTTCTATGAATCTAGTCTGGGCCTAGACAAAAAGCTATAATTTAACTATGAACTTCTTTCATAAACACGAACGTTTGGGCAAAGTTCTCATCGCCGTGGCTTCGGCCGCTTTGCTGTTGGCCTCCTTGCTTCCCATCCTGGCTCTGATCCACTAGTTCCTTCTGCCTCAAGTCCATTGTAAAATACGCCTGTGGACAAACTCACCCTCGACACCACTGTTTCCAAAGTCTATCTTGTCGGCCCGGCTTCGGCAAAATGCCTAGAGAAGCTAGGCATCGGCACCGTCCGCGATTTGCTCTATCACTTGCCTAACCGCTATGACGACTTTTCTCTCATCACCAAAACTACCGCCGTTCAGGAAGGGGAGACTGTCACCATTCAGGGTCAGGTCGACTCGATTAAAAACCAGTTCACTAACCGAGGTTTTGTTCTCCAGCGCGCCACCGTTTCTGACGATGCCGGCACCATCGACGTCATGTGGTTTAATCAACGCTTCTTGACCTCGGCCATTCACCAGGGTGATCAGATCAGTTTGTCCGGCAAGATCCGCCGCAATGGGAACAAATTACAACTAGAATCACCTGATTATGAAGTCATACGAAACGTTAATAAAGTTAATAAAGAAGACTTCTTTGGAAAAGAAGTCTTCCTATCTAGCTTATCTAAACAGACTATTCACACTGGCAGACTGGTCCCGGTTTATCCGGAAACTGCCGGCGTCTCCAGCAAATGGCTGAGATCTCGGATCTCATCTCTACTTAAAGCCATCGACGCCAATCTGTTGCCAGTCCCGGAAACTCTGGATGAGCAAATAATCGCAGAGAATAATTTATTAGATTTGACAACCGCTCTCCACCAAGCCCATTTTCCGGACTCACTAGATTTAGCAGAACGGGCCAAGAAAAGATTAGCCTTCGACGAATTATTACTATCTCATCTACAATCGTTAGCCAGAAAAGAGGAGCGGGCCAAAGAAAAAGTCACCAATAAGTTCCAGATTGTCGAGATCCGCGACCAGCTCAAAAACTTTATGGCTCATCTGCCCTTTACCCTGACTTCGGCCCAGAAGAACGCCGTCAATGCCATTTTCAAAGACCTGGCGAGCCAAACACCGATGAACCGACTGCTCCAAGGCGACGTCGGTTCGGGCAAAACCGTGGTCGCTGCCCTGGCCATGCTGGCGGCCCATCTCAATGGTTTTGAATCAGCCCTCATGGCCCCCACCGAAATCTTGGCCCAACAACACTATGCCACTATTAATAAATTACTAGCACCGTTAAAGCTTAAAGTTGGCATCGCCACTGGGTCCAAAAAAGACTATCGCGGTTTTGACCTGATCGTTGGCACCCACGCTTTGCTCTCCGACGAATTGAATTTTAAAAAACTGGGATTAGTTGTTATTGACGAACAACATCGCTTCGGCGTTGAGCAGCGGGCTAAACTGACCGGCAAAGGTGTCAATCCTCACGTTTTGACCATGACGGCGACGCCAATTCCTCGAACTGTGGCCCTCACGCTCTATGGCGATCTGGATTTGTCCGTTCTGGACGAAATGCCAGTCGGCCGCAAGTCGATCAAAACCTGGGTCGTCCCGGCTGCCAAACGCGATTCGGCATATCAGTGGCTCAAAAAGCAGCAGACCCAGTCGTTCATTGTTTGTCCGTTGATTGACGAATCCGAAGCTGAGACCATGCAGGCTGTCAAAGCAGCTAAGGCTGAATATGATCGTCTCACGACGATACTTGCTCCCCAGAAGCTCGGTTTACTGCACGGCAGAATGCCATCAAAAAATAAAGATTTAGTATTAGAAAAATTTAGAAATGGCGAGATTGACACCCTTGTCGCCACGCCGGTCGTTGAGGTCGGTATCGATATCCCCGCTGCAACAATTATGGTCATCGAAGACGCCCAGCGCTTCGGTTTGGCCCAACTTCATCAGCTGCGCGGCCGGGTAGGCAGGAGCGACGCCCAATCTTACTGCCTCCTCTTTACTGGCCAGGACAGCGATGCTACCCGGCTCAAATATCTGGAAACTGTCCACAACGGTATGGAGTTGGCCGAGATCGATCTGCGCTTCCGCGGCCCGGGGCAAAGGTATGGCACGCAGCAACACGGCCACTGGGATTTAAAGATTGCCGATTTTTCCGATCTGGGCCTGATCGAGAAAACTAATCAAATTGCCCAAAAAGTCCTGGCCGAGCCACAAGCGTTTCCCACCTTGCATCACAGCTTTTCGGCAGGTAAAATCAATGTGGTTGCCAATTAGCCATTCGCTATTAGCTTATTTACTAACAACTAATAACTAACTACTATTAACTAAGTTATGACACCATTACCAAAACGCCGATTATCGACCCGCCGCCAAGGTGATCGTCGATCACACTTTAAACTGAGCTTTGCCCAGATCACGACCTGTCCCAATTGTCACCAACCCAATCAGCCACATCGGGTGTGCCCACATTGTGGTTATTACAAAGGCAAATTGGTCAAACCACCCAAGGTTAAAAAAACTAAGGCTGCTTCCCAGTAACCCATGAAAACTGCTCTTGATCCGAGACACTTACGCCGCCGAAAGATCGTCCAGGAACTTTTTGCTTGGGATGCTCAAAGTAAGATTCCCGGCGCCAAACTTAAAACTAAAAGTCTCGACGAAAAAACCACCCAAACCATTGACCATCTAGACAAGATCGACAAGATTATCACCGATGCCGCCCCAGAGTGGGGGACTGACAAAGTAAATAAAATCGATCTGGCTATTCTCCGCCTGGCCACTTTTGAACTCATTTTTGAGCGCACCGAACCGGAGAAAGCGATCATTGACGAAGCCATTGAACTGTCCAAGGAATTTGGCAGCGACAGCTCATCATCCTTTATTAACGGCGCCTTAGGTAAAATTTTGACCAGCAAACCATTCCTGCACCACTTGATCAGTGAGAAGCTCGGTGCCGAAGAGAACCAACTGACACCACAAACCCGCTTGCGCGAAGATCTCAATGCCAGTGATCTTGAAATTGCCGATCTGGTAACGGCCCTAGAGGCAAAAACCGGGATTCCCTTTGACAAGAATACTTCCCAACTGACCACTATCGAGGACCTAGAAAATGTTATTGATGATCAACTCTAGATGCTTATGGCCGACATCGATGAACTTCTCAGTCAGCTAGCAATTAAACCCAACAATCACCAACTTTTCATTCAGGCCCTGACCCATCGCTCCTATCTCAACGAAAATGAGCAAGCTAAGATATCCAACGAGCGCCTGGAGTTCCTGGGTGACAGTGTCCTCTCGATTCTCACTTCCACCGAACTATATCAGCGCTTTCCTCAAGCCCCCGAAGGGGATTTGACCAACATGCGCTCCTCCTTGGTCCGCACCGAAACTTTGGCCATCCTTTCTAAAAAACTCCACTTCGGCGACTATTTGCTCCTCTCCCGGGGGGAGGAAAAAAGCGGCGGTCGGGAGAATGTTTCCTTGCTCGCTGACACTTTTGAGGCCATGGTTGGCGCCATTTATCTGGACCAAGGCTTAGAAGCTGTCAAGGAGCTTTTGGCTAACCATCTCTTCCCACTCATTAAAGATGTCGCCACGGAAAAAACCTTTTTTGACTATAAAAGCAAACTCCAGGAGGTCACCCAACGCACTGCCAAAGCCTCACCAGTCTATAAAGTTGTGAGCGAAACCGGTCCCGATCATGATAAAACGTTTACGGTCAGTGTCTTTCTCCAAAGTAAACAACTCTCCTTCGGCACCGGCAAAAGTAAGCAGGACGCGGAGCAAGATGCCGCCAGGATTGCATTAGACAAGTTAAACAGGTAAAATTACCAAGTTATGGCAGTAAAACTACGTCTTGCTAGATTTGGTAAAACCGGCGCCCCGCTTTACCGGCTCATCGCGATCGACGAGCACAAAGCCAGAAATGGCCGGGCGATTGAAACCCTGGGGAACTATAACCCGCACCTGGGCAAAGATAAATTAGTGCTCAACAAAGAACGCCTGGCTTATTGGTTGTCAGTTGGTGCCCAACCTACGGCCACTGTTGCCAGTCTGCTCAAGAAATTAAACTCATGAAAGATTTCCTTACCTATCTCACCCGCGCCATTGTTGATCATCCAGACAAGGTAGCAGTTGACGAACAAGTTTCCCCCGAAGGTTACAAAGTGCTCAACCTGACCGTTGACCCGTCAGATATGGGAAAAGTTATCGGTAAGAGTGGCCGAATCATCAAAGCGGTTCGTGACCTGGTTCGCATCCTGGCCATTAAGGAAAATGCCCGCGTCAACGTGGTTCTTACTGAAGTTTAAAAATATTTACCTTGGAAAGTGCGTCCACCGTCTTCCCTTGCGCGTCATTCAGCAGCTTCACATCAGAAAGTTGTACTTTATCTAACGGCGGCAAGAAATAAACAGCAAGTGCAATATTTGCTGCGGTACCTTGGCTGCCCTCAAGATAACCGTACTCAACTCCGGTAACGCCAATCAGTTGTTCCGCTGAATTCAATTTAGTCAAAAAATCAATCAGCTGATCAAAGTTCGTCGACATGGTTAATGTTGCCGGAACAATTTGCACGTCAGAATTTGGCACATTGCCCACCGGAACCATGGCTGACCCCGATGACACCGTTCCTGGAGAAAAAGCTATCGCCTCAACCACTGCCCCAGACGACGACGCCAGCCGCGTCATGCCACTAATTAACCCAGACGTTTCTTTAATATCCGGCAGAGCTGCTGTCGCTTTAGTCAATCTACTGGCCAAAAGTTGTCTATCAGATTTTGCCAACAAAGCATTTATTTGCTTTGTTTGGGCAATTTCTCCCGATAACTGCGAACTTTTCTGGATCGACTCTGCTATTTGTTGTACCGTCCGGGGCACATACCACACCACCATTGCCAGCTCCACAATGATCACTACCGCTACCACAAAAAAATAAATTGCTTGCTCACGATGCGCTTTATCTGCTATTAATTTTGATAGGTTGTCCATACATGTTCACTTGTTATATTTGGCTGACAGTGTCAGCAAAACCGCCTGACCAGGCGTCACCCCAAAACTGGAAACCACCACATTCGAGAACTTACTCCCGGCCGATTGGTTACTCAGCACACTTAATAGGCTATCAAAAGCAGATAAATTGTCGGCTTGAATTTTCATTGCCAGTTGGCAATCACCGCTCAGCATAACATTTTTGAGTTGGACACCTTGACCTACAAGTGCGGCCGTCGCTGTCGCTACGTTCACATAGTCAGTTCTGCCTTGGTGCACAGCATCGATACCCAGCACCTTTCGCTCCAGGTTAGCTATATCTGCGGCCTGTGCCTGCTGGTTGGCAAAAGTGGCCTGTTCCTGACGGTAGGTGGCCTCCAGATTATCTGTCTGTTTGGTCGCAATCAACTTCGCCAGAAAAACCACCGCCATCACCGCCACAACCAAAACTGATATCGCCACAGCCACAATTTGTACTTGTCGGCGCAACACCTTCTCCCGCGAAAGCAGGATCTCTTTTCCCGGTAGAAGATTTATATCTGTATCCATTTCGACATCAGACTAGCTTTTCCGCCAAACCAAGCGCCGCCGCAAACGCCGGTCCCGAACTGCCTATCTCACCTTTCTGCTGCTCTGAGAGTGTTACCGTTCCAAAAGGATTGTTTTCCGAAACCTCCAGCCCCAAATTGACAGCAAGATATTCCACGATCCCCGGCATAACCGCTCCACCACCAGACAAAACTATTGATTTCACCGGTTCCACCCCACCCTTAGTAGTATAAAAAGCTAAAACGCGCTTCGTTTCACTGATAACCACATCCATCACCGGCTTCACCACTGTCGCCAACCGGCCGCCTAATTTTGTCACATCTAAACCATAAGATTTCTTGTATTCCTCCGCCTGCCTTCGTTCTAGTCCCATCTCTGACGCTACCGCCCGAGTTATTGCATCGCCGCCGGACGAAATCGTTTGGACCAAAACCAACTTACCTTTATTCAGAATCGCCATGCTTGTGCTCTTAGCCCCGAAGTGTATCAACAACATGACTGTTAACAGCTGTTGACCAGCAAGCAACGACCGACAAACTGCCAGAATTTCCGATTCCATTGCCACGACCTCCATTCCTGCTGCTTGCACCATTGATAAATACGACGTCACCAAATCATTTGGGGCCGCCACCAGAAGAACATCCATCTTTGACCCAGGCACGCGCTGTTCCGGCATCGCCAAAACTTGATACCGCAACATCACATCTTCCAAGGGCACCGGAATATATTGCTCCGCCTGCCAACGGATTGCTGAAGCCAACTCGTTGTCATCCATATATGGCAGCTGTGCCACTCGAGTATATACTTGCGATTCCGGCAGACTCACTACCACTTGTTTGACAGAAGTTTTCGACTCATTCACTAGGGTTTTTATGACATTAATGGTCGCCTCACGATTAGCCGAAGCCTCGGTTACCGGCAGCTCTGCTTGGCCCAAAGCTGCCAAGCTGAACTTACCATCTGCCGCCGGCATCAGTTGTGCCAGTTTTACACTATATGAACCAATGTCCAGGCCAATGTGACTTTTGAAGTTCATCTATTATTTACTAATATTCCCCCCCGAATAAAACACGTTGTCAAATACTGCCGGAAGATGAGCAGAGACTTGAGAAGTCATAATTTTCCGCACCGCCCCGCCAGCAGTCGTCGCCGAAGCTGTAGCAATGTATGTCTGTACCGATAGTGATCCGGGACTATTCCCGGCAGTCTGCGCACACACCGCGACATCAGTGTCCGCATAGAGCGCCTTAACTCTTAAGAGCACGTCACCAGCACCCATGCTGTGGGGGATCTCTCCAATCCCGGTGCAATTTCCGCCATTAAAGCTGCCGTCGGGGACACACAGTGAATTCACGCAACCTGTCGCCGGTTGCCCAGGTGAAAACCCATTGCTATCTGTTACATTGCTGCCATTATAGGCAAAGCGGGAGATGTTATAGCTGGCATCAAGTTTGGTAATCTCCACACTGGCATTTGGGTTCTTCCACACAACCGAGAAAGTTTTCGTATTACTACCGACACCATTGAGATCCAGCTGGAAAACATCATCCTTGGAAACGCTAGTAACTGAATAATCAGTTGTTCCTCCACAAATCCAATAGGTCACATTTGTAATTCCCGTCAGCGTGTTCGGTACCGCTGTCGGCGCAGCACAATTAAGTGTCTGACCAGAATATAACTTGTTCAAACCAAATTCCAAGCCCGCCTCAGCCGCCGCCAAGCCTTTTGTTCCTGCATCAACAGTTGACACCTGTTTAATGTCTGACAACGTGCGTGACACTACCGACATCGAAACTGTCAGACCCAAAAGTCCCAGAAGTAAAACCAACACAATCATTTGGCCAGACTTTCCTACCATGAAATTAGATTAGCACATTATTAAAGGGATCTCATCACTATACTGTCAGGCAATGTCACGGCAGCACAGGCATCTGGGGTAGGAGCAATCCAGCTCCCACTCTGGCCAACCAACTGTTGCATGTAAATCGTCAGTCCAACTGTCCCTCCAGCGAGGAGGGGACTGGACGGCAGGGAAACAGCCAATCCTTGGGTACAACCCGTCGGCACACTACCCCCACAAATATTGTTAGTATATGTGCATGACAGCGCCGAAACTGCTGCCGATGTCAGTTGACCAAAACTGACTTGGACATTTGCACTGCTCGTAGCGGCTTTAGTAATCACCCCGGTTGGACTTTGGTAATATTCCAC
>CAZQWX010000004.1:0-6278 GCA_964597255.1 uncultured Gammaproteobacteria bacterium
AGGCAGGAGGTGCTTGAGATAGAATTGCCAAAACAAGGCAATGTTGGCCAAGACTAAAATGGTGATAACCAACCAGTGCTCTTTGACGAAACGTAGCAAAAACTTTTTCATTGTGTTGGACCGCGACCAGCAGCGGCGGCAGGAGGAACAACAAATGTAGCGTCCACTTGTTTTAGAAACTGCTCTCGCTCCAGTTCGGTTTTGGCAGCTTGGTATAAAGTTTCATAGTTTTTGTACTGGACCATATCTGGCCGATAAGCAATATAGGAAGCTGAGCCATCAGAAAGATAAAAAATCTTTATCGGGGTTGTCCAGGAAGGATAATGACAGTATGACTTAAGGATAATCAGGCTATAATCACGATCAAAAAGGCGGTCGGAACTAATACATTGCCCATCAAAGAAATAGAGGTTATTAATCTCGAAGTTACCTCCAAAACCCCGACTTCCCTGGGTATAGTGTTGAGCAAAGATATTAAGCTGGTTGAAGAAGAGATAGTAGATATAGGGACCATTATATTCCGGGAGTAAAACTGGCCCATTGGTCGGTACATCTTGATAAAGAAACAGTGCCAGGCTTTCCATTTCGGTATTACGACTTTTAATAGCGTCGTAATGGGCCGGTTCATGGACCAGGTATTGGTGCAGAAAGTAGAGACTTTGCCAAGTAAAAATTATTACCACTAAGATTGAGGCCAGAAAACGCCACCGTTTTCCCAGGGTAGCTAGGAAGGTTATCAATCCCGCGGCGGCGACAAGTTGCAGATAGGGTGTCATGAAAATGGCCCGAAGAAAATTTGGTGCGGCCTCAAACGTCGCTGCCGATGGCAACGGAGCCAAAAGCAGAAAAAACACCGGTAAAAGAGCTAATGGTCGGGAGTTTTTTCGATATACTACGGCGCCAAGGAAAAACAGAAGTCCACCAAACTCAATCAGGGTTATCGCCCCAGTTTCAGGGATAGCATACCGGTCGGGTTGCGGCAGAGAAAACAGTGTCACGTCCGGTGAGAAGAAAATGGTATACCGCTGGGCGATATCCATAGTGTAATTCACTAGCTTATTATGGAAAAACCGGGTGACCAGTGATGACGCGGTATTGCCATCCTCGCGAATTTGCTCATCAAGAGTGTTTTGTACTTCGGGGAAAGTAAAAACACTCACTTGGCGAAACCGACCCTGGCCGAATGGGGTACGAAGATAGAAGAAGAACGGAAAGATCAGATAAACAAATAATGGCACGAGGGCGAGAAAGATTAACTTCTTTGGTGGCCTAAACTGCAGATAACAGGCGATAATAGTGGCGATGAGCATGGGAACGCTCAATACCCGGGAGATTTGATATGTAAAATAAGCAGCAGTTATAAATATGTAAACCGGGATTAAGAGCCAGGATTTCTCCCGTTTAAGCGCCAAAATAAGCAGGATGACAGCAGATAACATGAAGGCCAACTCAATCACCGCTTCAGTGGTGGCACGATCAAAAACGATAGTCATTGGGGAAAAGGCGGTCAACAGTGCTGCCAGAAGAGCCACGGAGCGGTTGTGGAAACATAGCCGGGCAAAGATAAAGACCAGAAATACGGTTAGTATGCCTACCAGAGCTGTCGGCATGCGGGTGGTGAAGATACTTAAACCCAGAAATTTTACAAAGCCGGCAGTGAGATAACTGATCATCGCGGGGCGATAATCGCCGAAGGAGTTGATATCTATCGGCCAGGATTGGCCAGTGATGTTTTTGCCAAAGTTAGCCAAGAGAAAACTGTTATAGCCGGCTTGGGCTTCGTCAAAATGGAGACCAGCAGGAACTTCTCCCAGGCGAAACAGTCGTAAAAAGGCTCCGAGAACCAGGATTATTAATAGTATGGCAGTGACAAGTCTGGGTTTACTCATACCTTCGTGGGTTTTACTGCATAACAATCATACAGGTCATTGGCATAATAAGGAACTATCATTTTTCCGATTCCAGCTGAGTTGATCAGCCAAGAACTAACTCCCGATAGTCGGGGATTGACGGCAGCTAGCCTGGTCGCCAGGTAGCCAAGGGAAAGGTTACGGACATGGGGTAAGAAAGTGACATTAGCGAAACCAGTTTTTTTGAGATAGTAGTTAGCGCTGGTCCGGTTAAAAAACACCCGGTGCATGACCATATACCATGACCACTTTGTCCCCATTATCCGAGCCAAGGCACTCTGCGGATCGACGGTCGAGAAAGCAAATAGGCCGCCAGGAGAAAGATACCAGAGAACTTTGTGTAACTCGACGACGGGGTCGGTAAAATGTTCGATGACATCCCACATGGTCACTACCGAAAAACTGCCGGGCGCAAAAACACCTTTCTCAAATGGCTGGTTAATAATTTTAACGCCATAATTTTTCTTGGCATAGTCGACGGCCCATTTGTTCGGCTCAATCCCAATCGCATCCCAACCTTGATCCCGAGCTAGCTTAACAAAAAGCCCAGTATTAGTACCGATGTCTAAGAGCCTGCCTTTTTGGGGATACTTCTTTTCTAAACGCCGGAGGTAGCGCCGAAATGTTTTTTCCCTAGCCGGTTGTTCAGAAAAATAAAGCGGATCCTGGGCCACTTCATAATAGGTACTTATCTGTTTTTGGGAAATGCTTTCATCGACATAAGTGATACCACAATGGTTACAAGCGACGATTGGCCCATGAAAGCCAAACCCACAATTGGTGCAAGTAAATAGTTCTATGTCTTGAACTGGCTTCTTAGTTGTAGCCGGAAAGATTAAAGCAACTTTTCCTAGATGACAAAAACGACAATACTTGGCTTTCATCTCCTCCAAGTATAGCAATTTTGTGGTAAATTGAGAGCTATGAACAGGAAAGCGATTATCTTCTGGGCAATAATTCTGCTGCTTTTGATTCTTAATAGTCTGCACGCTACCTATCCTGATGAGTTTGACAATCTGTTGGGCGGGAAATTGCTTTTAGCTGGCATTCTGCCCTATCGTGACTATTTTTCCCACCATGGGATTTTGTCCTATCTTATCTCGGCAAGTATCCTGCCATTTTCCGGGATATCATTTGTGCACTTCCGACTGCTTTTTGCCGGGGCCTTGACTGGTTTAGCAATAACCTCTTTTGTCACCATTCGCAAGGCGATTCCTAAGGAAGGCTTGATCTGGATAGCCGGTTTTCTGATTCTTCTGGCCGTTTCTGCGACCTATTTCTGGGGTAATATGCTTCTGGCTGACACACTCTCCAGCTATTTTTTGATCCCAGCTTATCTACTGTTATTCTGGAAATTTTTTCGGGGCAATCAGCTGAAAACCGGCGACTTAATTACGATCTCGGTCTTTACTTTTTTGGCAGTCTTGAACTCCCCAACCTATCTCTATGCGGTGGCTGTGTTTATTGTGGCTGCATTCTGGTATCAAATGCAATTTGTGAAACGACCATGGTTATCGAAAATTAATCTACAAGGGCTCGTTCTTTTTGGCATAATTTTTGCAGTCCCGTATGTCGGTTTTATTATTTATTTGTTACTTACCAAATCGTGGTCCAGCTTTTATTTTGACGAGATTGTCTATAACCGTAATTATTATATTTATAACTACCCCCGACCGGCGTGGTCGACCAGTTTTAATCCCGTGCGTTATGCCGTCGTTATTGTCAATGATTTTGTCAATGCTACCCAGACGGCTTTAGTGAGCATAAAAACTATCGACCTGCGTTATCCATTGACCGGAACTTTTGCCTTTGTTAATTTGTCACTGGTCGCCTTCTTGCTTGTCAAGAAAAAGTTTTTGTTGGTACTGACGATCGTAATGACACTGGCCTTTGTCAACGCCCGTGGCAATCCGGCTGACATCAAAGCAACTGACTATCAAACTGCAGCATATTTTGTTTTGACACTGGCCAATGGGGCATTGTTGGGTTATCTGTTTACCAACTTTCTGGATAAGATTAGCAATTATTTTATCCGGTCCGTCATAACAACTTTTGGGGTGATTGTGGTTTTTCTGGGCATTTTCTCGGTGATTTTTTTGGGCGGAGAATGGTGGCGGTTGAATTATAACCACTACATGGGGACAGCGCCATTAATTTATGACCGCCCGGCGGTGGCCCCGTTAGTCAACAGCCTAGTGCCGACTGATCAATATTGCTGGGTAGGACCATTTGCTTTTGAGGATATGTTCTATCTGCAGTGCAAACTGCCGTCAACATATACCTGGATCCTGCCACAACTGGCTGGAATTCCGAGTGTCCGCGACCAGATAATAAGTGACTTCTCTAAGAACAAACCACAGGTCATCGTTTTCCACCGGAACTTTTTTGTTTTTGGCCAAGGGCCGAAGTATCTGACCTTCTTTGATGACTTTCTTAATCGCAATTATGTTCTTCTTAATCAGATACCAGGTTATACCAATTATGTTTTTACAAGTGAGAAGATGGGTGATTTCACTCCAGATAGTGATGTCAATTTCCGTCGGGACCTGGCAGGAAAATTTGCTGCTGAACTTTTGGCTGAAGGCGAGATAGAACCAAACTGATAGCCAAATATAATTCTGACGGTGACAAAAATTTTTTTTGCTTTTGTCCTAGCTTTTACCATTGTCATTTACCGACCAGCAATCTTCGGGAACAAAATTATTTTTCCGGCAAATTACCTAGCCTCGTTCTATTCTCCATGGTCAACAGAAAGATTTCCCGGCTGGGAACAAGGCATTCCGAATAAACCATTAGGAACTGATCTTCTTCGTTTTTTCTATCCAAACCGAACATTTACCAACACCGAGATTAAAGCCGGAAAACTGCCACTGTGGGATCCATATATTTTTGCTGGCAATCCCCATCTGGCTGATTTTCAATCAGCAATTTTTTATCCACTGAACGGTTTATATCTTTTCTTAGCACAACTCTCAACTTGGTCGATATTGATAATGATCCAGCCGATTCTGGCAACCATGTTTTGCTATCTGTTTTTTCGCTGTTTCTCGATCAGAAAATTAGCTGCCTGCTTCGGAGCATTCGCGTTCGGCTTTTCCGGCTTTGTTATTACCTGGTCGCAGGAGGCCATGGCCGTAGGTCATTCGGTTATCTGGCTGCCATTAATTCTTTTTGGCTTAGAAAAATATGCACAGAGTAGCAAAGTCAGATATTTTCTGGTCACGGCTTTTGCCCTGACAACTTCTGTTCTGGCAGGCTATTTGCAGACGACTATTTATATTTCTGTTTTGGCTTTGGCATATGGCTGGTATCGGCATGTTCAGTTTAAAAAGTTGGTGGTAATTTTTCTTCTGGCCGGAACCTTGTCGGGAATACAAATTATGCCTTCTCTGGAAGGTTTTTCTCTCTCTGCCAGACCGACGGCAACGATTGAAAAAGTATTTGACACCTATTTGTTACCTATCACCCATCTGGTCAAGTTAATCGCGCCGGATATCAACGGCAATCCAGCCACGTATAACTATTTTGGTACTGGGTCATACAATGAAACGGCGTTATACATTGGCCTCATTCCACTGGTTTTTGCAATCTATGCACTAGTAAAAAAACGCCGGGATAAGACTGTTGCGTTCTTTCTGATCACGGCTGCGGTGTCATATCTTCTGACCTCTAACTTTTTTTTGACCCGGTGGTTTCTGCATCTGCCACTGCCACTTATTCCCACCTTTCAACCAAGCCGGATATTAATTCTGACAACTTTTGCACTGGCGGTGGTGTCAGCTTTTGGTCTCTCAAGCTGGTTGGAGGATAAGAAGCAAAACACCAAAACACTAATTATTATTTGTCTGGGATTGATAGCGTTACTGCTTTTAGATCTTGGCTATCTGCGGTTAACAATTTGGATCCGTGACTGGCTGATTGCTGTCAAGAACGTTGTTCTCCCCTTAACTATGTTAACAATCATGTCGGTTGCTCTGGTGGTCGGGCGGCGACGGTGGTTGATATTAATAGTAATTCTCGGATTGACTGTTTTCGGACAATACTATTTCTTTAATAAGTATGTGGTGTTTGGCGAGAAACAATTCCTTTATCCATCACTGCCAGTGACTGATTATCTGCAACAAAAGTCTAAGTCTTTTGACCGGTATATCGCTTTTGGTCAACCAATATTTGGTGACTTTGCAACCCAAATTGGCATCTATTCTCCTGAGGGTTATGACCCGATTTTCTCTAAAAGATATGGCCAATTGGCTTTTGCCACTCATGATATTGTTGGTGGAAAATTGACGGAGGATATTCCCCGCATCGAGGTCGCTGTGTCAGAGCCGTGCTCGACAGATTCCGGTAAGACGTCGGAGGGTGTGGTAC
>CAZQWX010000005.1:0-3002 GCA_964597255.1 uncultured Gammaproteobacteria bacterium
AGTTAGATGACATTATTAAAAGTGTAAAGATATTTGGAGACGATTGTTTTTTTCTTGATGGTTGGAATTTTTTTTGAAAAGTTTATGACGAGAAAACTTCTTGGAGTAAAAGTCGATGATGTTTCGGAGATGGAAGTATTAGCTACTGTTGGCCGGTGGCTGGAGGAATATGAGCTAAGGAAGGATCGTCCTTTGGAAAAGGACGATCCTTTTATAAAGTCGCGGATCATTGCCACTGTTGGGCCAGAATTTCTGTTAACCGCGCAAAAAGATGAAGAATTTCGCACGATTTTAAATAGCGCGGATTTGGTAATACCGGAAGGATTTGGCCTGCGGCTTTACGGGGGAGTAAATAATAGGGTTCCTGGCATAGAGCTGATGTTGGATTTGTGTCGACAAGCGGCAGAGAAAAAGTGGTCGGTAGGTCTAGTTGGGGGTGCAGAAGGAATGGCTCGGACTACTGCATCAAAACTTAGTAAAATGTATCCAAGTATAAATATAAGTATCAGTGCGGATGGCCAAGAGGCGAATAAGATACTGGAACAAGTGAAGCTTCCAACTAAGGCAGATTTGCTTTTTGTAGCCTTCGGACATCCTAAACAAGAAAAGTTCTTGTGGAATTGTAAATTGAATATTGCGCATTGCTCATTTCGTGTGGGGATGGGAGTTGGTGGCGCTTTTGACTATATTTCCGGTCGCAGGCCAATGGCACCAGGGTGGGTGATGAAGATTGGACTGGAGTGGCTTTGGCGGTTAATTACTCAGATGAACCGACCAAATCATATCAAAAGAATACTTAATGCTACAATTGTCTTCCCTTGGGAGCTGTTGAAGAAGAAGGTGGGTATAGCTTCTTGATTCTGGGCGTCGACGATAGGCAATTGTTGTGACTCGCTAATTTTTTTCGTCCCGCCGTGGCGGGACTGCAAAAAATCAGCTCGCTGCAATTGAGATTGACTTAAGGGATTCGCCTCGCCGTCACCCGCAATAAGAATGTCCGTATGTAAATACTGTACCTGGAGCAGTCGGTTTGCCCTCGCAAAAAAGAACTCTTCACTGCGCCACCCAAACAAAATTTCTGGAAACAATCAGTATGTTTGTTATAGGATAATGAAATTACCCGGAATTTTTCTTTTGGACTGATGAAAGAATGGTGAAAAAAGTGGGGTAAAGAAAATAGCTTCTCCTGGAAGATTTTTGATGAAGGGGAAATTTTGGTGAAAAGGTCGTGAAAGAACCTCTTGACACTCGAGTCTATATTAATTACAGTAGTAGTAGAGAGTCGTAGTAAGTCGTAAGAATGAACCTAGAATAAGAAAAAATTAGCTGCCCAAGTGAACGAAGATAAACTCATTACTATCCCCGAATTTATTCGCCAGGCACAAGTGGCGGGCTTTGATTTTGGTCAGGCTGAGGCTACTAACTTAATCCATTATTTCTGCAAAATAGGCCTGTTACCCCCGGCAGTGCGGATCAAACCAGAAGGGGTAACCGGACATACCGTTGGGTGTTTGCCCTCTTTAGCTATAGGCCGACTGTTAGAAATCCAAAGACTACGGAAATTAGGCAAGACGGTAGAAGAAATTCGGCGACAGCTAGTGGGTAATATTTCTGGTTCTGATGAGGAAATAATTAATACAACCGCGACCTCATATCTGGCAGGACAAGGGGTTGGTTTGTCAGTACGGGGTGGAACAGGGCAGGCATCGGTAATTATGAGTAATCAGCAGAATTCGGGAGTAGCCACTGGGGGTGTTGACAGTCAGACTGGATCCGGGCGCCGATTTCTAAAGGTGGCGGTGGGGCGACAGTTGGTTTTTGCCTCGCTGGTCGGGGGAGGTTTGCTTCTGGCGGTGGCGGCGTTTGGAGTAGGTAATTATTTTTTGAGTAAACAAGGAGCTCCACAACGCCTGGGCTCCGCGGGGCAGGTGCTGGCAGCCAGCACGGCGTCGAACAGTGGCGAACTGTTGGAGATTAATGGCGACACGACAATTAATGGCACACTGACAGTAAACGGGATGAGTTTGCCGGGGGCGATCCAGGCGATTACCGGCAATACTAACATACCTGATCAAAACGTCTCAATAGGTAGCAATCCGACATTTGACACGCTCAAGTTGGCCGCACCAAGTTCGCAGATAACCTTGGGCTCGGGATCACAGATTACGTTGCCGGATGCCAATACGACCCTGGTGGGAACGAACACCACCCAAACACTGACTAATAAAACGATTGACGGAGGGAGTAATACCTTGAGCAATATTGGGAATTCTTCCCTGACTAATTCTGCGATTACGATTACTGCCGGCACTAATCTTTCTGGCGGGGGCAGTGTGTCTTTGGGAAATAGTGTGACATTAAACCTGGCTAATAGCCTGACTATCTCCGGGACGGCGACGATCGCCGGGACGTTGGGAGTTGGCGGCAATGCCAGCTTGTCGGCAAATTTGATCCTGGATAATGTCAGTAACACTATTGGTACGGTAAACATGCAGAATTTGACGTTGGGGAACTCAACCACGGGCCGAGTGCAGTTTTTCAATGCCAATAATTATGTCGACCAGAATGGGAATATTACTTTAGCTGGAAACATTAATGCTGGGGCCTTTAGTAGTGCCAATATTTCTGTGACCAATGCGACGGTTTCTGGTTCTTTGACGGTGGGTACTGGTAGCGCCCAGCTGTCGATTATGAATGGAGTGTTGCTTAAATCTTCAGGTATTGGTTTGGACTTTGGGTCGAATACGTTTTCCACGATTCTAGATAATCCAAGCATAAATGATGACTATGTTGGGTTCAACGGTTTTCTGGGTCATCCCATTGCGGTTGACTCAAACTATTTTTACGCAGTTGGGAGTGACAAGACAAGTTCGCGGGCCTGGCGGGTGGAGAAGAGGGATAAGACTACTGGTCAGTTAATTCAGGGGTTTGGGACTAATGGTGTTGTACAGGAGCGACCCACACCGGGGGCAGAAGAGGGCGTTGTTGCTGTGGTTGTGGAC
>CAZQWX010000006.1:0-5883 GCA_964597255.1 uncultured Gammaproteobacteria bacterium
ATCCCGGCCCACCGGCATCAGAAACAAAATAATCTTGCCTTCCATTGTCAAATTGATCTTGCCAGAAGTTGCTTCTCCATCCCCGCCCACCACCACAATCTCCCCGCTAACTTTCTTGCCAAAACCAATTTTTGTCTGCACCGTCATATATTTTTCCTAGTCGCTTAAGGCTTGCTTAAGTTTGGTAATCGCTTCCTGTTGGTCTTGATCGGGAGCAAAATTCGGCAGTGGTCGGCCGCGGACATCCACCACCAGCCTGCTCTTACCTCCACCTGACCAAATCACCTCATTTTTGCCGCCAACTTTGAGGCTACCGCCACACCGTACCTTGACCCGTACCGACTGGTCCGGCAGCACCGGCACCACCAGAACATCACCGCCGTTAACTTTCACCTTCCTTGAGCTCTCCACACCAATCTTCAGCTCCACTTCCACCGCCATCTTGTTTTTGGCACCCACCAACCCCACCGGCGCCACCACTACAAACTCACGACCTTCAAACACATCTTTTACTTCCAAACCATTCAACAAAATCTCCAATGGCCAATCGGCTTGCTCTCCCGGCAGCACCACCCCCCCTGCTCTTGCCATCTCAATGTCATAGGCCATCTCCAGTTGTTTTTCTTCCGGACTGGTGCTTTTTGTCTCCCCAAACACATCCCGATTAGCCACCCAATCCTCCACACTGATCGGATCAGCCGGGAAACTTACCCACCTGGCAATTTGGGAATAAGAAAACATAACAACTCAACTAGAAACGAACCATCATAGTATACCGTCTAACGCAACCGGGAGAAAGGTAACAGTTTGAAGAAAAGCATGAATGACGGCGAGGTGAATTCCTAAACTTGATCTTAGTTGCAGCGAGCTAGTTTTTTGCAGCTTTCGGAACTAGCTGCCAGCACCTGGGTACTGGCCAAAGCGGCGAAAGCGAAAAAAATTAGCGAGTTAAAGCAACTATCAAACTACAGCACCAATGAAGTTTACAACCCTGCCACAAACGGAAGATAAGCCAAATGTCTGGCCCGTTTAATTTGCTGGTCAATGCGCCGTTGATGTTTGGCACAAATGCCACTCCGGGCCCGGGAAATAATCCGGCCCCGCTCGCTCATATAGCCGCGCAATTCATCAAACTTCTTATAATCCGGCTCCTTCCCTTCCTTGCAATAAGGACAATTTTTCTTGACCGGCTTGGGTTTAATGAATTTTCGTCTGATCATACTTAAAATGGAATATCGTCGAGGTCTACCTTCTCATCCACCGGAGCCACTTCCTTCGGCTCGCCAGAGCTTTCAGCGGAGGCGGCTTTCGGCTCTTCTGCTTTCTTGCCTTTGCCCTTTTTCGGTTTGGCATCATCAGCCGCTGCCACCGGCGCGGCTGCTACTTCCTCAGGTGCCGCAACCTCTTCGCTCTTCACCGGCGCTGCAGCTGGAACAAAACCTGCTCCCCCAGCCGGCGCGCCACCTTGGCCCGCCATTCTTGAATCCAACAAAATCATGTCATCAATGACAATTTCTGTGATTGTGTGTTGGGCATTATCTGATCCCGTAAACGTCCTGGTCTGCAATCGGCCCTCGACATAGATCTTTCGGCCCTTGGTAATCAGTTGCGAACACAATTCTGCCAGCTTGTTCCACGCTACCAAACGATGAAACTCCGCTTCTTCCCGAATTTCTCCACTCTCGGTTTTCCAGCTGCGGTTAGTTGCCAAGCCAAACGTGGCCACAGCATTGCCTTGAGGTGTGTACCGAAGTTCCGGATCCCGGGTGACATTACCGATCAACATGACCTTGTTCAATGACTTCGTCGCCATAGCCTTATTCTTTCGTAACTATTAGATATCTAATCACTTTTTCCTCTAATTTCAACTTGGTGTCCAATTCGGCCAGTTTCGCCGGCTCAAGTGCCACTTCCCAAAAGGCGTAATAGGCTTCAGTAACCCCGGCGATTTCATAGGCCAGCGCCCGTCGGGCCGCATCAGCTTTCTTATTAATTTTGGCACCCAATTGAGCCAGAACATCGGCCAAGCCCTTGACCACTTTGTCCAGGTCTTTTTCCGAAACCGTCGGCGTCACCAAAACCGTTAACTCATAATCTCTCATGGCGCAATTCTATCAGACGCCGACCTTAAACTCAATAACATCCCCATCCGCCACCACATATTCTTTCCCCTCAAACCGCACTCGGCCCAACTCTCGGCACTTCTTCCAACCACCCTGACTGACAAAATCCAGATAGTCCGCCACTTCCGCCTTAATAAAGTTCTTCTCAAAATCCGTGTGAATCACGCCCGCCGCCCCAGGAGCTTTCGTACCTTTTGCAATGGTCCAGGCCCGAACCTCCTTGACCCCGGCGGTCAAAAAGGACACCAAATCCAACGCCGTGTATGCCTCCCGGATTAACTGGTCCACGCCAGAGTCGGTTACCCCCAAACTGGCCAGATATTCCTCCCGCTCATCCGCCGTCAAGATCGCCAATTCCGCCTCCAGTTTGGCGTCGATAACAACGGTATTCTTAGACTGATTTCGAAGAGCAGTTACTACTTCCTGTACCCCGCCCCAACCACTCGTCGTGTTCACGTTCAACACATAAATGAATTTCTTCGCCGTCAACAGCTGCAGCTCCTTTGTTTCATCCCGTTCCTCACCCGTCAAGTCAACCTCTGCCGCTAGTTGTCCTTTGTTTAATCCAACCGTCAATTTCTCAATCCCCGTTTTCTTACCAGCCGTCAGCTTCTTGTCGTCAGCCGCTTTTTCCAACGTCTGCAAATCCGCCAGGATTAACTCCATATTGATAATTTCCATGTCACTTTTCGGCTCGCTGCTCCCTTCCCGAATCACATCTTCATCCGGAAATGCCCGCACCACCTCACAAATCACATCCACCTCGCGAATGTGGGACAGGAATTTGTTCCCGAGTCCCGCCCCCGTCGACGCCCCTTTAACCAGTCCGGCAATGTCGACAAATTGCACCGTCGCCGGCACCAATGGCGGCAAGCCCTCCATCTTTTCTTCCGCCTTAGTTACTTCTGCCAGCTTAGTCAGTCGCTCGTCAGGCACCGGCACAATCCCAACGTTCGGATCGATCGTGGCAAACGGATAGTTCGCCACCAACGCCTGCTGCCTTCGAAGTAAGGCATTAAACAGTGTTGACTTTCCCACGTTTGGAAGACCTACAATTCCTACTTGCAGCATACAATCCCACTCCTTGGAAGTCCTCATTTTGTTGTCCCAACTTATGAGCAAACAAAGGTAAGTGTCCCAAGGTTTCTACCCGCCCAGTTTCATGAACGGTAATTTTGTCAATTATATCGCCAATTAGCTTTTTTTGATCGGAGAAATCGATAGTCTCCACTACTTTCTTCGCTTCCTCACAGAGGAGATCTAGCTGTTCGGAATTAACTGTAACTCCGTCAATTTCCTCTATAAGACCACCAAGTCGTGTCTTCCAACCCCCTACTTTCTTCTTTGATTCTTTCATCAGCTCTTGAAACTGATCAAAATCTAAACTCCCGGCACCATAAGCCTTGGCATAACGACTTTGCTCCTCCTTAGCCTTGGTCATTTGCTCCGTCAACTTTTCTTTCTCCTGAACAGTTACTTGGTTCTGGTTCATTTCTGAAACAAGCCAATCTTCTGCCTGTTTTCGCAAATAGTCTTTATCGGTAAGGTATTTTTGTAGTTCTCTCCAAAATAATCCGTCCACAATTGCTGCGTTCACCCCTTGAGCCATACAAGTACCCACAACTCCGGATGGTTTGTGAATTCTGCTAACACAACGATAATAAAAATGCCCATACTTACTCGAACCGTCACCAGCACGTCGTTGGCCACAACCGCAATAAATATAACCAGTGAGAAGATAATTAAATCTCTGCTGTTTTTGAGAGTGAGTGAATCGTTGATTATGATCTAAAACCTCTCGGACTTTTTCATAAAGTCCGTCATCAGCAATGAGCGGAGCAACTTTAAACGGAATCCAATCCTCACGAGGCCGATCTCGTTTACTATTTCGCTTGACCTTTTTATATTTATCATGTTTTAAGGACTTCTTGGCCGCTACCGCCTCACTTTTGTTGTAATAAATTAATCCCTTAGAATAAGCTTCATTTCGCATCATTCTAAGAATTGGCCCTTTTGTCCAAAAATCACTTTTCCGCCTTCTTGGCTTAATTCCTAAATCATAAAGTCTCTTGATAACATTGTTTAGTGAAACCCTCTCAACACCAATCCAATGAAATATCTTCCGGACAATTTCTGCTTCCTCCTCATTAACTTCAAAATGCGTCGGAGTTGTTTCCGTCTTTTTAACGTAGTTATAACCAAATGGTGCTTGACCATTAATGACAATCCCATTTCTTGCTTTAAAAAGTTTTCCACGCCGCATCCTTTCGGCAATTTTTATTCTTTCGTACTCATGGAAAACCCCCTGCATTGCCTGCAAAACATGTTCCTCCGGAGTTACCGCATTCACATCATGTAATGTCACAAACTGAATATTACGATCGGTCAGCTCCTCAATTACTATTTCTTGATAAGCAAATTTCCGGGCAAGTCTACCCCGATCATAAACATAAAGGGCCTGAAACTGCCCTACCATTCCCGCATCCCTCATGGCATCCAAAGCTGGTCTTTGAAGCATCTCTCCTGTCCAGCCGTCATCAACGAAAATGTTATTTTGTGGCAACACATTCCCGTCAGCTTCAATTCTGGCTTTAACCTCGTCTACTTGCGATTCGATCGTGGCCTCATTTTCTTGACGACCAGTCGATACCCGGCCGTATAAAGCGGCCATTAATGGTTGTTTAATTGGTTGAAAGTTATTTTCCATTCTGGATTTTATTAGCTTGATTAAATAAATTAGTTAAGTATCGGCTGCTTATTCGCCAAACCATCCCCACTTTGACTGCCGGGATCTCTTTCCGGTTCACCATGCGATAAACCGTCTCCTTCGAAAGCTTTAATTTCGCCGCTATTTCCTTTATCGTCAAAAATTCTTCTTGATTCATTGCTTTCAGCGTAAAACTTGCCAGCATGTTTGTCAACCACATTAATCTCTCTACTATCTATATCATTGTGTGTCCCCTGCCTTAACAAACCCTTAGCAATCAAATTTCTTTTGGCTATAGCGAAAATCCGCCAGTAGGCTGTCTTTACGCACATTTCACTCATAGGGCTTTCTGCGTAAATAAAATCAAACGTGAGTGGAACAATCTTTTTCATGCTCCCACCCCTTTCAGTTCTTCCCGAGTTTTCAAACTAAGCGCCCACCAATCTTTATCGTACAGTTTTAAAACCCTCTTACTCCCCCACAATGATCCCAGTATTTTTTCAACATCCGCAAAAGGCAAACTTAATTCATGAGCAATCGCTGCCGTCGGGCTATATCCCTGCAGCTTTAATAAGGCTCCTAAAACCTTGGGTTCTATTTCTTCCGGTTGACCATTGGACGCTTGGGGTGGAGTTTGTGTCCCGGTATCTTCCGGGTGGGACATAAACTCCTCCGTGCTGTAAAGGATTTCATAGAAATTGGGTTGGACATCGTACAAATGAGGCAATCCTTCGCCCTGTTCCTCTTTAGTCAGCACCTTAAGCGACACCAGTTCATCCATCTGCCGCAGTGCCGTTTTATGGGAAATTCCTAGCACATCAGCGACTTCTTTAGCCGTCCAAGGTTTTTCTTCAGAGACGATCACTGAAATAAGTAACGACCGGTCAGCGGGCATCGACGAAAGGGCAACGAGCTTAGCAATTCTTAATTCTTCGGAGGTTATACTATTTCGCCCATTTACGACCGCCAACGAACGAGCTAAAACTCGAAGTTGAAGCAAGGCCCGGTACGGCTCCTCAACTTGGATTTCAACAGGTTCGTAAAACGAAATTT
>CAZQWX010000007.1:0-1672 GCA_964597255.1 uncultured Gammaproteobacteria bacterium
GTCGTCGCCCAGGTCAGAACAATCCACAAAATCATCAGCATTAGGGTTGTCCGAACGCGCCCGGTGGCATCGAGCAGGTTGACTAGAATATTGGTCAGAGCAGTAATCGCCGAACCACCACACAGGAAATAGAACGACAAGAGAGCCGGTTCCCACTTACCATACCGCGGAAAATAATCAATCAGCCTGGCAACCATGGTGATCATGAGGGTATAGACCGGAAAGACAATCAAACTAATTAAGAAAAGTGACCGCTCAATCCCCGACTTTAATGACGGAAGATGATCCTGAACGCGGGCATAGGCCGGAAACGTCACTTTAGTGATACTGTCAACAAGAAAATGGTAGGGATAGAGCGCCCAGCGTTGGGCAACACCCCAATAACCAATCCCGGCGGTGCCAACAATACCGGACATAAATACCGTCAATAAATTGTCCTTGACAACAGCCAGAAAACTCTTGCCTTGATACTGAACCCCAAAAGTAAAGAGATGTCGGGCACGTTCCCGTGAGAAGGCCAAACTGATCTTCCAGGGGGATAAGATGTAGTAGATCGGCAGACCGGCCAGAGCAGATACTAGAAAGGACCAAGAATAAGAAGCCACTCCAAAACCTTTATACGCCAGAATAACCACTAAAAAATTGAAGACGGCCGCTTCGACAATTTGAGGCAAAATTTGGGTCTCGAAAGCCAGTTTGCGCTCCAGAAGAATTGATGGGATAACTTTGAGCGACGAGATAAAGAAGATCACCAGGAGAACGTGGTAGAGGAAAATGCCATCAGCCCCAAGATGAGTGGTGGCACTGACAATATTGGTGCAGAGAAAACCAATAATGATTACACCACAAACCAGGGTCTCTTGGATGGCAAAGGCAGTAGAGAGATCGGTGGCTTCAAGATTATCTTTTTTTTGGACCAGGGCAGCGCCAAGACCAACATCAGTAAACAGATTAAAGATACTAATAGCTGAGGAAACGATGACAAAAACGCCGATGGCGGAGGGACTGAGAAAGATACCCAAGAGAAAGAAAGCCGCTCCAGAGATGGCCTGGAGAAGAATCGTCCGACTGGTAAGAGCAATAATTCCCCGAACTGCTCTATTTCTGATGTCGACGTGTTCCAGTTCCATAGACGAGAAACATGCTAACTACTAGGGTAACACATAGCAGAGTCGCCAGATTAGCCCAATTACGAACCGGTGTGTTCATAAACTGACCCGTAATTTGTACCTGACCAATTGGAAGCAGAACGCTAATCAATTTTAGTCTGTTAGTGTCATCAATTTTTGCAGGTTGACCATTGATCCAGACTGTCCAGCCAGGAAAGTTGACTACCGAGAAGATGAGTTTCGCTGGCGATTGGACTGTACCAGAAAGCGTGAAGCTGGCAGGGGAAAAGTGCTTCTGATCTATCAGAAATTGGCCGGATAAGACTTCAAAAAACCAACCGCCAACTTGGTTTTGATCGACAGCGACATGCGTTGTTCCTAGTGGTGTTATCTGGGTAGCCATACCTTTGGGTAAATATTCAAACGAGGTATTACTGACATACCACCGGATGTGATCCACAGATGTCTGAACCATGTTCTCGGCCGGAGTGAAATAGCTTACTGGGACGAAATACTTTGCCCCAAGATAGATAGCAGCAATTATCAGGATGCCTGCTATAACC
>CAZQWX010000008.1:0-23974 GCA_964597255.1 uncultured Gammaproteobacteria bacterium
AATAATTATTGGCAAAATAACAGCCACCGGCGACGGCGGTGCCGGGGTTAGTCCCATAGGAGTCGGCAAGGGTGGTTCCACTGGCTTCATCAACTTTCCAATAGCTGACGAGATTGGTGTTGAGGCTGGCGGGACTGCTGAAAGTACAACTGGTGCCGCTGCCCATCGCAGTACCATTGTGGTTATAGCCGGAAGAGTCGGTAGCGGATTGGCCGGATGACTCGTCAAGGTGATACATGGCTTGCAAGCTGGAGTCGGGCGTGGCAGCACAGGTATTGGGAGTATAGGCGAAGTTTTGACCAGTAATATTGCTGCATGAGGTCGTGCTGTGGTTGATTGGGGTGGCGGAGTAGGAGGTAATAGCACCAGGACTGAACACGACTGGGGTATAGCCGTCACTTTGAGTACTAATAGTATAGTTACTCTGAGTGGAAGAGCTACAGGTGCCAGAATTGGTGCAAACCTGGACGGGTTGGGTGGCGTTGGTCAGGGTACCACTGATGGTGATGGGGTTGTAGACAGAGCAAGTGTAGGGATTGTTAGTGGAGAAACTGCAATACTGGTCACTGCAGGTTTGGGATTGACTGGCATTACCGCAGGTGCCAGTGCAGGTGCTCATGGAGCCACAATTGACCTGTTGACCGGCGGCGTATTCGTTGGCGATTTCAGTGTTGGAGAGGACACGATTATAAATCCGCACCTCGTCAAGTGCGCCGCCCCAGAAGTAGTTGATATTACTGCCCCCGATGTAGGCTGTTCCGTTTTTGACTATATTAGTGGGCATGGCCTTGGAATTATTAAGGACACCGTCTAAGTAGAGTTTCCACGTAGTGCCGTCAAAGGTGGCTGCCCCATAGTGCCAATTGCCATCATTTGGTGATGTAGTTGTTCCTACTGCGTATCCATAGGGACCGACAAAAAGACGATTAACGCCGGTGTTTGTGTCGTTGCCCAGTCCCATATAGACGGTCTGGGATGTGGCAGCGGTACCATAGCTGAAGGCCATGTCATATGTATTGGCGGCGAGTGAAGCCGTGGTCTTAAACCATAAAGATATGGTCATGGGACTGCTGCCGCTGGGTAGATTAGTGTCTGGTGTTCTGATATAGGCACTCGTGCCGTTGAAACTTCGGGCATAGCCAATCTCGCTAGCTGGGGGCGGGCCAACAATGGGGAGAACATTGAGATTATATGAATATGACCAGCCGTTGCCGTTGTTCCAAAGGGTGTTGACATCGGTGGGCTGAAGCCAACGGTTCCAGACGGCAACCTCATCGATGGAACCAATGAACGGATTAGTATTGTAGTAGCTTATACCTATTTTTGCGGGTGCGCCGGGATAGTCGAGGTCGCCCAGCACCCAACTGTTCCACGGGCCGACATAGGCAACATTGTCTAGCCAGAAGGTGTAGTTGCCACCATTACTTGTGGAGTCAGCTCCTTTTGTAATGACAAAATGATGCCACTGGCCGTCAGTGACGACCTTGGTCGCACCACTGGTGGGCAGTGTATGGGTGCCACACGAGTCGTCCCCGACGGAAGCATTAAGAGTGTTGGACGTGTTGACCCAAACTTGAATGACCCGACAGGTGCCGACGTAGCCACTTTGCCAAATTTGTTGGGTTTTTCCGGTGGTAGATGTTTTGAACCAGCCAGAGATACCAAAATCACTGCCGTTGAATTGGATGGAGTTGGTGGCTTGAAAAAAGTTGGTTCCGGTAAGTCCCTTGCCATTGTTAATCTTGCCGGTAACTGTGGTGGGGTTGCTGGTCCAGCTGATTGTTTCTCCTGCCCCACTGTTATAGAGGGCGGCGGCATCGGCGGCAGTGAGCTGGCGATTCCAAATACTCAACTCGTCAATCAGGCCGTTGAAGTATTGCGATCCGCCATCGAAACGGGCGCCGATGACAAAGTTGCCGTCAGTCTGACTGTCACCGGAAGTGTTGCCCATGCAACCCGACGAGGGAGTGCCAGAGACAGCAGCGCCGTTGACATAGAATTGGGGACTTCCGTTGTTGCCGTATTGGTAAGTGTAAGTAACCTGTGACCAGGTATTATTAGGGACGATATTAGCACTGGTGCTCCAGATATTCCAGGGAGTGATGCATGCTGGATAGTTGCCGTGGAAACCAAACGAGAGGCTATTGTCGGCATTGACCCGGAGAAAATAGTTGGAGTCCGTAATATGATCGTAGGTGTCGTTGGCACCATATTTGTCAACAATTATGCGGTAGCCGATCCCTTGGGGGTAGATCCAAGTGTTGATACCAATCCAATTATTACCCACGTTCAAACCATTTGGACCGGGGTAGTTGACATAGTCACTGCTGCCGTTGAAGCTGCGGGCATTGCCAAGTTTACCGGCGATGATGGTGGGTGGAGTGAGGGTTTGAGTGGTACAGGTAATGCCGGTGCTGCCATTATAGAGGGCGGTGATTTCTTGGGGTAAGAGTTGGCGGTTCCAGATAGAGGCCTCGTCGATCGCGCCGGTAATGTTGCCAAAGGAAAAACTGCCGGAGGTAATGGCAGCTGGTGTATTAGTGTATGTGTTTGGTGTCTGGTTGCCATTGACATAGAATCTGGTAGTGGTGCCGTCGCGGGTCATGACCACAAAATACCATTGGTTCGCGGTTGGAAAATTGTAACCGGAGTTGAGCCAAGTGATTCCTCCAAAGAGACCTTCGAGTGTTGAACCATTCCCACCACCGCCGTTGCCGATGCCGAACCCATAGCCGGTGGAGCCACCGTTGCCGTTATACATGAACCAGGTGGCCTGGGAGAGACTTGTCGGATAGACCCAGGCGGCCATTGCCCAACTGGAGGTAGCCGTGGTAGGGAAAGTGGCGGTAGAGATATTGCCGGGTGTAGCCCAGAGTCGGGCATTTCCACTTACGCTGTGTGGTGAAGAGGTTGGGGTAATGATGGTGTTTGTGCCACTGACAGTTCCTGGGTTGGTGCCGTCGGAATCGGCGGCAGTGGTGCCACTGGTTTCGTCGAGTTTCCAGTAGGAAACCAAGCCACCACTGCTGGGAGTGCCGTTGGGAAACATACAGGCTGAGTTGACAGCGGTTGTGGCGGTGCCGGTGCGGCCACCTAGGTTGTCAGTGACGGAGTTGCCGCTTGATTCATCCAGTTTCCAATAGGCGGTGCCGCCCGGATAGGTGTTGACACCGGCGGGATTGTTGTTGGGGAACTGCCAGAGGCCAAAACCATAGGCGGTGTTGGATCCGACAGAATCATAGGCGGGGCTGCCAGTGGTTTCGTCCATCTTCCACCAGTCCAAAAGGTTGGTGGAGAGCCCACTGATCGTTGGGTCAGTGGCGGTGCCGGTATTGCCACTGACATAATCATTCACTATCGTTCCACTGGTTTCATCCATCTGCCACCAGCTGATCAGTCCAGATGGGGCCGGTGTGGTGCAATTCCACCAGGCGGCGCAGACAGACCGCGGAAAAGCGGCCAAGCCAAAGCCGAAAGTTGCCAGGATGACGACAACCAAGCCGGCAAAGATCACGAGTAATCTAGTTTTCATTAATCAGGGTTAAACTTGAGATAACTTGACGGAAAGTGTCAGTGTTACCTTGATTAAAGGTGAGTTCATAGTAAGTGGCTGGTTGGCTATTAGTAGGAAGGAATAATAAGGTAATTGGTCCATTAGACTTCTCACTGGTGTAAAGCAGGGCATCAGTGCGGCCAATAGTGGTTTTGGTTGCCGGCTTGGGGAACTGGACAATGGTAGTTCCATCACCGATAGTGGCTGAGTTGATCTGTTGGCCGAAGGTGTCAAGGAGTTTTCCACTCTGGAAGGAAAGTGAAGCACTGGTGGTTGCGGTGCGGGCGGAAGTGGTGGCGGGAACAGTCCTGAGATCCAGACGGACGGCAGAAAATTGCCAACTAATCGGATAGTGAAAGGAAATGTTTTGGTCACGATAAACCACCCAACCAGCTGAAGTTTGACTGGTCAAAGAAACTTGCGGGGCCGATTTCTTAGAGCCATGAAGAACTAAGGCAACCCCCATGATCAATAGTAGTACAATAACTAGTGGTGCAAGAAACTTGGCCCAAGTATTCATGAATCTATTCTGACATCATTACTGAGGAAAAATCAAGAAGAGGTCTAGGTGTGGTCTAAAAAATTGCTGGGCTTGTGAGCACTCTTGCGTTGGTCTGATAGGTGTGTTAGAAATTTAGTATGGGAAGAAAAATAATAGTTGGTGCGGTTCTGGTAATTTTGGCTGTTTTGGTGGGAGTGGGGATGGTTATGATAGCGAAAAAGCAAACCGGCAAGGTCGGGGTTACGGCACCAAGTGGTCAAGGGAGTTTGCAAAGCCTCTTAGAAAGCCAGACACCGGTAGTGTGTTCGTTTACTTTGGTTGACAAGACAGCGTCTGTTAGTGGGACGACTTATGTCGCTGGCGGCAAGATGCGGACTGATTTTCGGTCCGGTCCTCCCCCCCTGCCCCTGATGGGACACTTGATTGTCAGTTCTTCTAATGTCTATGTCTGGACGACGATGAGCAATCAAGGTTATAAGTCACAGTTGGTAAATCAGGCAAAAAACCAAGGTATGGGTCCGGCGCCAGCTATGGATCAACCGGTAACCTATACTTGCAAAGATTGGACTGGTGACCAGACAATGTTTAATCTACCTGTGGGGGTAACATTCAATACTATGGTGGCTCCTGCTGGGACTTTGCCACCGGTGACAACGACATCACCGGAAGATTTATGGGTGCCGACAGGAACAGGCAGTGCCCAACAGTGCGCTGTTTGTAATAACGGGCCGGCTGGTCCCTGGCGAACTGACTGCCTCACGCATCTGCACTGTCCTCAATAGGGTTTCAAAAGTTAGACTGAGATGTGGTGGCCTTGAGGGTGAATTTTTTCGAGTTTTTCCAGCCTTTCCTCGTGATTTAGAACTCGTTGATGTTGGGTAGAAAGAAGTGCTTGTTCTTGACGGACTGTTTTTAGCTCGCCAACGATCTCATCTTTCATTTTGGCAATGTCACTTCGCAAATTGTAATTCTTTTGGTCGATTGCTTCCAGAAGACGCTCATTTTTTTTGTCGATAGCTCTAAGAATATTGTTCTGTTGGAACTCAAGAGCGGGTTGCAGCTCCTCAGTAACGGCTGCCTTAACGATTTTTCGGAAGAAATTTTCGTCCGAACTGGTAGATTTGGCATTCATAAAGGAAGATTACTTGGCGGCAAGACTAGTGTCAATATAGCATAATTTTGATTTCTAGTAGTTCCCGGAGATATAGAGGCCGGAAGGGAGATAAGAATCAATGACATTGCCTTTGGCCGTAATATCGCCACCAAAGGTTTGGAAGAAAGCCGGGATGACACTGAAAGTCAGGGTGTTTGACGTGCAGGTATTGCCGGTGTCCAGGTTGGCAACTGCTGTCAGTTGGATCCCTGTTCCGGTGGTGATGGCTGTTAGTGTCGTGGCAGTGTTGAAGGTAGTGGCGGCTGGTTGATAGGTATTCCCTGCCCCACTGTTGTAGAGATTGCCAATTTCCCCGGCGGTCAAAGCCCGGTTCCATAGACCGACTTCATCAATGTTGCCACTGAAAGAACCGGCGGTGGTGCTGCCACCAGTTGATCCACAGGGGCTGGAATAGTCATTTCCCCCAATGACCAAGCCAGCGGCGTTAGTGAAGTTTGCCAAAGGATTGCCGGCTGGAGTGACAGAATTTGGAGTATTGTTATTGGTATAGAAAGTTAGGGTATTGCTTGAGCTGGTATAAGTAACAGCAATAAAACTCCACTGATTAAGAGGAATCGTGCCGGTAGAAAGATTACAAGCATTGCCCCAGTGGTCATAGTAGATCTTCGATTGACCACTGACCACGCCAGCACAACCAGCGGTGGATCCGGCGACGCCAAACATATCAGAGGCGTTGAGTCCTCCGGGGCAAGCCCCGCCAGCAAAAACTGGATTACCCAGACCAGAATTACTCGTTGGATACACCCAAGCGGCAATTGTCCGATCACCAGAAGGATAGCTGGAAGATGCCGGCGGCTGAATTCTGCCTCCACCAATAGTCCGGGCGTTGCCGATTTTACTGGCTGGACTGGATGCCGGACCAATAACTGTTGTACCAGTAGGGTTGGCATATTTGTTAGAAATCGAGTCCAGGGCAGGAACCGTAGTGTTCCCGACAGTTCCGTCATCAAGCTTCCAATAGGCCACCAGACCATTGAGAAGACTACTGACGTTATTCGGTGTGAACTGGGCCGGTGTATTGGTACTGGCCGGTGTTGTTGGTGTCACCGCACTGATTACTCCAGATGGGTTGAGGTTCCAGGCAACCGAATTAACACCGGAATTTCCGCTGGGATAGACCACCGCCGTGGCATAACCGGTCCCCCCATTATGCAAAGTCGTCGTGTTGCTGGATATAGTCATCGTGCACGAAGCCGAGGTAGTGAAGTTGAGACAAGCAGAGGTGCGATTGGGATCACCAACTCCATTATGACCTTCGTAAAGGTTCCAGGAGTAATTGGTCCCTGGTTGCAGATACTGCGAAGGAGAAATTACTGACCAGGCCTTTGAAGTGTCAGACATGGCTGGTTGGTTGAAAAAAATTGGCGCCCCGGTGCAGTTATGCCCAGCATAAACAGCCAGATTGGTGTAGTAGTTAGTACCATTGTAATCTGCCGGAACGACCACATTCCAAGTAAAAGTCGGGTTTAATTCAGAGATTATATTAGCCGGATAAATGGGCGTATAGACAGTAACTGTACAGGAGGCGGTGTCTCCACACTGAGTTGTACAAGTAGCAGTACTTTGATTACAGGACGATCCTGGCGCACAAGAATTGGGAGCAGGGATCCAGTGACACCCCGCCCCAACACATATATCTCGTACCTGATTGTAATAACCACAGCCCTGACCAGCACCATTACCCACATCCGGGTGTTCCACACAACAATACTTTCCGGTACAGATACCATTCGCCCATTGGCATGTACTGTGCCAGGTATACGGCGGCTGGCCTAAACACGATGCCTGTGTGTTATAGTCATTGCAGTTACAACCCCCGGTGGTTGCACAAGTGCTGTTGTCGCAGGAAGTTGGAGAAGCACCGGGACAACTGGGACCGGCGCTACCAGTACCACAAATCTCCTTGGCCTCAGCACTGGTGTCACAGATCATACCGCACACATCGTCGGTAGTCCCATCAGATGGTGTGCAACCCGAATGCCAAATCGCCTCATTACCAGAAACATTGCATGTGTAAGGTGCACCACCAGGCGGACAAGTACTGAAATGGTTACTACCGCAAAGTGCGTAATCAAGGGAGCAACTTGCAAGCACAGGCGACTCTTTGGCTAAAAGCAAGAAGGAGATTGCAGTAAATAAGAAGATAGCTAGAGAGCCTAACCAGCAAAACCTTACCATGACTTAATTAAATCCTGAACCAGAAAAAAATTCAAGATGGTGATGGAATTATTTGTTGCCTTCAAAGGGGGCAATAAGTTTGGATATTTGATCAGCAACTCCAGTGGTTCCAAGATGGTCTTCATTATTGTACTGCTCTTGAAGACTCTCGCCGGGGTAAGGTGTTGGTTGGGTATGTTGGGCAGGGGAAATCTCCCCCACTACCTCCATATGATTGCCATCCGTGCGGATCAGTTCAAATTGACCAGGATCTCTAATAAAGCCAACCCCCGACCTTGTGTCCTTATAGCCATCAGCGGCTGAATTGGAATAGACCAAATATATCCACCCACTCCTTTCACCAACAAAACTGTTTAAAATGGCAATCTTTGGCACCTTCCCGTCTGCGTCAGGACTGCGAGCATTCAGTGGAAGGTCGGTGAACCAAGTAGTGTCACCATGCTCTGCATTGAACTTGTCGACTGAAACCATGACTCTGTCCCCACCAAAAACACCATCCTCTTTTTCACGGGCAGTGAGATATCCAATAGAAAAACCTAATTTTTCCGAATGAACTTTCCTTGTTGGCAAATCTAGTTCAGCTGCAGGTATGGGTGTGGATGCGGGTTTCTGTTCGACGCCCGGTGCTTCTGCTTCTGCAGTTCCAAGACTGCCTAAGATAGCTGTTCCAACTATGGCCACTCCGAGTTTACTAGCTTTTGCTAGAAATTCTCTTCTTGTTAGCACTGATTTTTTAGCTACTCTTGTTGGTGGCTCGGGTGACTGCTGCTCTTGCGTTGAGTCTGCCATTCTTTCATGGAGCATATAGACTAGTTAGTATTTTGTCAACGACTATTTTAAAACTGTAACAAAGTGTATCGGTTTTCACTGTGGTTGTCAAGTAGCCCGAGCCTGAATATTCTGTCAAACTCGAACCTCCTCGGGATCAATCTCCCCCGGCAGCCAGCCACTTGGCTTCATGCCCGGTTCCACAAACACGAACTCGCCCCTGGGCATACCATTTTCCATCAGTGTCCTTCCAAGCACGATTACCAAGATTGTACTCATTAACCTGCCTCCCGGAGACACTTGCAGAATAGGACACGTCTGGTCCCGGTACCTGATTTGGCGGAGTATACAATTCGTAGCAACCGACAATCTGAACTGGCTGGGAGCGAAGCTGAAGAAAGTTGATTACCTCATGTGCACCCAACACTGATGCCAGTGCGGTGCCACCCGCAGCAATAGTTAATCTGACTCTTCGGCCAAGATGTCTTTCAGAAGCGAATCTTTGGAGTCGATCTTTCATCGTGATGATAATTATAAGCCTATCGCTAGTACACTGTCAACAGCTTGCAGACCCTCATATAGTTGTCAAGAAGAAGAAATTGACTATTGGCATTTTAGTGCGATAATACAACCTAATGGTACCAGAAGTAGGTAAATCAAGGCTGTTGTTTTTATGGCCACCGGAATTACCCTATGATCTTACCATTCACTACCACTATACCCTGTTTGGGGAGACTGCTGCATATTTTGCCGACAAACCAAATTTCCAGGTAGATATTTTTGACGGTGGTGTCCTGGCCCATCTAAAAAAGGAGTATATTCAGCAAATTTTGAAAGGATATGACTACATGGCGGTTTACACCCAGGTCCAAAATACCCATTCAGCTATAAGTGCTGCCCAGATGTGTAAAGAAATTACACCGGAAACCAAAGTTATCGGATATGGCCCGTCATGTTTGTATGTGCCGCACTTTTTTAAGGAGGAGCCTTTTAACGGTTACGTCTGGGGGGGCGATCCTGAACTAGCAATAGAGAGTTTTATTGATTACGATAAGGGACGAATCGGGAGGGATGATCTTGCAGGATTTGCTTTTGTGGACAAAGATGGAAGTGGGGTTAAAGGTAAACCACAATATTTGTCGCCGGAACAATGGTCATTTCCTCCTTTGGATAAGCTACCGCTCCAAGCGTATGATCGGATAGTCTCTAAAAAAGCGATTAAAAGGTTTGGCGATAGACAAATTAGTGTGACGGCAGCCAGAGGTTGCCCCTACGACTGCGATTTTTGTTTTGCCTCTTTAATGTTTGGCCGGACAGAAAGAAGACGGCCAATAGGACAGCTGATTGATTTTGTGAACCAAAACCGGGACAAATTTAATAGTTTGCAAATGTTCTCCCCGAATTTTACCCTTAATCGAAACTGGGTCATGGAGTTCTGCGAAGAAATGACCAAGAAGGATCCTAAGCTCAAATGGCGATGTACAACTAGAATGGAACTTTTGGACCAGCAAATGGTTGAGTCCATGGCTAAAGCTGGGTGTGAATCTGTAGGAATTGGCGTTGAGACTTTAAGCCCTACCATCCAAGGAGCCATTCACAAGAAGCAGGAAGAAGGGCAAGTAGTTAATGCAATAAAAATGCTTAAAGGAGCAGGGATTAACGCTAAGGGTTATATTATGGTCGGCCTACCGGGCCAAACCAGAGAGGATATTTACCATACAATAAGGGTAATCCAAGCGGCCGGTGGTGAAGTTCGCCCAAGTTCGTATTCTCCATACCAAAACCTAAATGAGAAGTCAACTTTAGCAGATATCGCTGCTATGAATAGATATACTCACGAACTTAATTCTGTTCCTGGCTTGTCACCCCTTGAGTATATGAACATTATCTTTAACCGAGATTTCCAAGAATATGCAGATTGAACTGGGTAGAACTGACATTGAGACAGTTAAAAGCGGCGGGGCTGTCCGGCCGCACAGAGTTAAGTTTCAGCTGACGGACGCCTGTAATGCTAGGTGTTTACGGTGCAATGTTTATAACACTAGACGAGATTACCTCAATGGAGAAGTTGTCAGAGATACTCTTGAAGCGATAAAAGAAATGGGCGGACAGGAAGTAGATTTTACCGGTGGTGAGCCGACGCTTCATCGGCAATTCGGCAAACTTTTCGAAGATGCAAACAGGCTGGGTTTAGGAGTAAAAGTTAACACTAATGGTTACCTCGTTGATGAACGCTTAGCCAAAAAAATGGTTCGCTGCGGCTTGCGAGAATTCGCCATTTCTATTGATTCTCATGAACCCGGGCGGCACAATGCAGTGCGTCGTCTCCGTGACGGATGGGAAAGAGCAATTAAAGCAGTCCAATACGTCGACAAATATCGTCGGGAGTTAGGAACCAATACTAATATTGTCATTTATTCAATAATTGATAGATACAACTATCAGGACACTCCAAAAATGTTAGGCCTGAAACGGGTGGCTGATTTCGATGAAATTAATTTTATTCCTGTCAAGAATGCTGAAAATAAAGAAGGTTTTTTAACACCCAGAGAACTGGACGATTTCTATACCCGTGTGAGGCCGGTCTTATTGGAAGAATATGCGGCGCTTGGACTTAAAGGTATTTTCCGTACGGTAAACGACCCATTTGAGATCTTATCTTCAGGTTCAGAATCGCACCCGCAAGATGGTTTGTATACAGAAGAAATCTATAAGAGGATATCCTGTGTTGTTCCGGATTTTTATGCCTATATTGTTTCGGACGGATCAGTTGTTCCCTGTTGTGTGGCGCCTCATCATCTAGCGCCAGAGCTGATTATGGGGAATGTTAATACCCAAGGGTTCAAAGAAGTTTGGGATTCTGATCGCTTTCAGCAATTAAGAAAGGAATTATTAAAGCCTCACCTGGAAATTTGTAAATGTTGCAGCGGTCATCACACCGCTTTTAACATAGATATTTCTCGGCAGGTTACCCACTATGAGCAAACTAAATCTGGAACAGATTAGGACGCTTCCACTTCTGGCTAAAGGCACAGTGCAAAATGTCTACAGGGACAAGAGATTTGTTTATAAGGAAATATCAGCGTCGACATATGGTCTTGACCCCAAAAAAATTGTCAGTGATATTGAAGAATTTTATGCTGCCTGTAAAGTTGCTGGAGTTCCGGTACCCAGAGTAGCGGACATTCCCTATGTGATAGATGAAGATATTTTAGTAAATAGATATTCCTATGAGGGGGAACCATTTTCTCAATCTGTTAGCCCTAAAGTCTTTTTAGGTCTCTATACGCAGGTGATTTTGGCTGTCCATAATGGACTCCAACATGGCATTGGATTGTCTTCCTTCAATGAACAATATGTTGTTGACCACAGAAAGAGGGTAACTTTTGTTGATTTCTTTGTCCCCGCGACCCTCACGGGTTTTATACATTACAAGAAGGGCGACGACGCCCTTAACTATTATGTTGTCCAGTTTTCTGAAAACAGCGCAGTTTTATCTTCCCATACTCATTATTGGCTAACTTTCCCGGAGTTTAGGCAAGTAATTGAACCGGCCTTTGAAGCATTTATGCGTGCTGAAGGAGATAATTATCCTTTGGCAGTTGGTGTCTTGAACAGCCCCGCTTATCGTTGGTTCCTGGAGAATTATGCGGAACTTAATAAAGGCAGCAAATGGGTAGCTATTAGAGCTAACACAGTATGCTGTCAAGCAAATTCCATTGCGGACATCCTCCACACCACTAGCCCTTCAGATCTAGTCGCTAATTTAGCAAGGCAGAGAGTTTTCACTGTCGATGAACTGGTCTCCTCACGTCAAACTTTTAAGAAGTTATATGATTGATATAGAAAGACTGATCGGTGACAAAAATACCGTTTCCCTGAGAAGAGGCGGGACTATAAAGGAACTGTACCGCCAGGGAGATACAGTCTATGGTGTTCTTAGGAAACAAAAGTTAGAGCCACAAGACTTAGATCTCGAGAAACTAGTAAGCTTTATTTCCGGATATCAATCAAGACTTAAAAAATGCGGTATACCGGTTATTGATTTATTAGCGGTCGAAAAGCAGGATGAACTGATTGTTATCGTCACCCCCTTCGAAAACAATTTTTTAGATGAGACAATGACGGCCAGCAGTGGTTTCACTCCAGGTGCAAACCATATTTTAGAAGCGATCAACTTAACTAAAGGAGGCAGTGTTGGTATCGATCCGACACCCAAAAACTTTTCCGACCATGGGACCACGGCAGTCTACGTCGATCTGTTTTACCCTTTTACCCAAGCCTATGTTGACTGGGTTCGAGGCCGGATGACAGGTAATACTGCCCGTGAACAGTATCTTTATTTTATTCATGATTATGTTTTTTACCCTAAAGTTTTTGCCCACACCGTTATGGATTTGGCGGCTATTGGAAGTGTTCCATTTCCGGTAGCATTTAAGACTGTGGAGAATTTCTGTCAGGAAAAAATTGAGGGCTTCAATTTACGAAAAGAGCTGTTGCTTTATGTCCTGACAAAATCAGTACTTAAAAAACGCCAGGAACAAGAGAGGGTTCAATTGATGTGAGAGGTATCGTTCCAAAAAATAACCTTGCCTCTTTTGCTTTCCGGATCGATTTCTATAACTGACAAGGCCGCTCCGTGGTTATGGCCTAAGTCGCCAAGTCCAAGAAGAGAAACTAATTGCCCAATGAAGTGCCCGTGAGAAATTAATAAAACATTGTCGTCTTTATTCGCCCCCGCAAAAAGTTGTTCGAGAAATTTCTCAGCTCTCTTTTTGACATCATTTTCACTCTCTCCATTCGCACATTTGAAGTCGTTGGGGTCAATCCCACTGGCCACCCGGGCCACTTTATACTCCTCACTGTTTTTACCTTCAAACTCTCTGCGGTTAATTTCCCGGACCAGGTCAGAAATAATAATTTTTTTTGGGTCAATTTCTAAGCCTGCATTAAGAATTTCCTCTAGTGTTTGAAGGGCCCGGTATAAAGAGCTGCAGTAGATAATGTCTATTTTAACAGCCTCTTTTGATAATCGTTGACCTAGTTTATGAGCGTCTTCTTTTCCCTTATCAGTTAAGCCGGTGTGCGAAAATGCAACATATTTTGCAGCGTTACTTTTAGATTCCCCGTGGCGGACAATATAAATCTTCATCTTGGAAATTATATCCAATTTCAAGGTTGGTATTCAAGAAGAACTTAACTACTATGTTTGTGTTTGAGGCATATTGAAAGTATAATCGACTTGGGTATTAATTATGAAAAATAGTTTGGAAACTGCTTTGGCGATTATTAAACCTGATGCGATAAGGGACGTGCTCGACGGCCCAATAATCCGAGACCTTGAAACTGTTGGGTTTAATGTCATTTGGAGAAAGATATGTCTAATCCCACAGGAGGCAGTCCCTTTAATTTATCCCGAAAAAACCGGGCGAGTCTATTTTAGCTCTATCGTTAGGTCTTTAACCCTTGGGCCAGCAATGGTACTTCTTGTTCAGGGAGAGAGTATTTACTCTAGGGCGATGGAGGTCAAAGGAAAAACAGACCTTGGCGGTATTAGACATAAGTATGTCACCTGGTCTCGCAAACAACTAGCTGCAACTGGTTACACAGAAGAAGCCTTTGCAGACAAAATTGCTGAAAATCGCCTTCATATAAGCGACTCCATTGATGATACTGCCAGGGAGTGTGCACTATTTATGAGCACACCAGAAATCGCCGAACTAGAAACTATTGCCCCAGAAGTTTTTGTACACCTGAGTGGGAAGAATTCTACCTTATCACCTGTTAGGTGATTTAATCAGGTACAGACGCTGGTGAAAAAAAGCGCGATTACTCTATAGATTCCAGATAAACCGCTCCTTCCGGAAAACCGTTTTTATAATCGTTGATTATTCTGTCGGTTAGATTTTTGGGTTTTACATTAGTTTTTGACAGTTTGTTTATGTCAATCCAGGTTTGGAAATGATTTTCAGGAAATTCCGGATCGGGAAAGCTCTCAAGTTCCTCGAATTTGTCAATGTCGCCAAGCACGAATAACTCGAGACTGTGTTCATTTTCCGCTGGTTTGATATAGTCTCGGACATAAAGGATTTTCTTGAAAGTAAAACTAGCGTTGCATTCTTCTTTAATTTCCCGCTCACAAGCCTGCTTCACTGTCTCACCAAATTCCATTTTACCGCCGATGTAGAAATAGAATTTTTCATCTTTTACATAAGAAAGAAGTATTTTCCCATTTTTGATTATAATTAATCTGACACGAGGCTTGATTTTTTGATCGGCCATAATTTTTTTTGTTAGCCTTATTATATACTTTTTGGTTCAAAATTGGTTCAAAAATTCTGTTGCCGTGGCTATAGCGGTTTTTCGCTTGATTGACAAGTGAGGCAGGAAAAATTATTGCTGGTGCGTTATGAAACGAATTGAAACTTGGGATGGTCTTTTTTGGGAAGCAATTTCATAAATTCTGTTAGTTTAGTCTTTCTTATTCCAATAAGTCTTTTGGCTTCTCCATCGCTTCGGTTGCCAAAAGTTGTCTTAATTTGTTTGAGGGAGAGCGTGGTTTTTACCGAAAAGACTAAGCAGAAATTAAGAGTCTCGTTAACATATCCCCCCTTTAGTATGGGGTCTTTAATGAGCGTCGGTCTAATCCCTGTCTCTTCAGTAATTTCCCTTTTTGTTTCAGCAAAAAGATCCTTCCCACTTTTCAGCCCCCTCGGTCTTTTTGAGAGGACTCCCCCAACAAAACACAAGGTTCTAGTAGTGTAATATTTGTCTGATTTCTCGATGAAAATGTAATACTGATCAGAAGAGACGATGAAGCTGGAGATGTACATGCCCATCGGGGCATAATCTTGACCTAGGGCTATTATTTGTTTGGTATAGTCGTTCATTGCTAATCTTATAGAAAATGGAATAGTACTGACTTTTAAATGCAATCCTTTGTTGGTCATATTTGCCCTTTCAAAGCGATAAACAGTATCGTTCCATAGTAGTTTTTTTTCTAAATGGGCCTTGGTGACGGTTTCTTGCCATCTTTTTGCGCACGCCCCCTCCAGTTGAGGGTTGATTTTACGGCTTGAAGAGATTTCGGTTACCGTGACCTGGTTGTCGGTGAGGTTAGCATTGAAGATGACTGAATTTTTATTCATTGCTGCTTAGCGGACATTTAATCGTTGTAATGTATGGTACTCCTCTGGTGTATTTATGCCCCAGTGTTTTTGGTTTGTGCAGAAAACACCAATTCTGGTATGATTGACGTCTCGCAGGAGCATGTCTGTGGTTTTAGATTCCGTGCCTAAGCTGGCGGCAATCTGACTTTCTTTGGTGGTGGCGGCTCGTAGCCAGTTAAGTTGAGCAACGAACGCGCCAATAAATTTGCCTGAGTATGGAGATCGATCAGTCCGTGATGTTCTTCGTCCCTTCAGGTTTTTCCTAGTGTTATCATATTCCCAAAGAAATTTTGTGGGTTCGTTGCTTGATGCTGTTTCTAGCAGGATGGTTGCTGCAAAATTGTTGAGAAAGTGCGTTCTGACAAGCCCTCGTAATTCAACTGATCCTAGACCAATGAGATGGTCGCTGTTGAAGCACAGAACATTGTGGCCATCAGTAATATTATCTACTGCTATGCGGAGCGCATCGGCATTGCCGCGTGGCTGAGATTGGACAAGAACTTGGCATGATGGAAATCGCTTCTTAAACAAGTCGACCCATAATGGCGAGGATACAACAACAGGTATCGCGTCGGGGTAAGAAGAAGCGATGGTATTGATACCGTGGTCCAATGAAGAGATGTTTGCTACGACTAGAAGTTGCTTTGGTAGTTTTGTTTCAGCGGTTAGTCTGTAGATTCTTTTGCCCTGGCCTCCAGCTAAAAAAATTGCATGTGTGACCTCTTTGGATCTCTGCACCATGATTGAGTTAAACGCTGGACATATCCCCAGGGCCGCTATTTTTGAGTAGTTTCTTGTCCAGATAATTTGTTAATAGCATTCTGCTGTAAATGATTGTTTGTGCGTTACGGAAGCTTCGATAGCCGTTTTCGAATGCTTCTTCGACGTGTCGTCCAAAGGAAAATAGCCCATGCTCGTAATGGGTCACGACAATTCCATGTCGATTAAATTCTTCGTTTCGTTTTGCCAGTATTTTTCCTGCTTCCACACCAACCTGTTTCATGACAAAGTAAACATCAGGTCTGCTGTGCAAACCGTTTGGAACTAGAACTTTGATTTTTCCCTGAAGTCTACGGGCTTTTTGTTTTCTGTCATCAATTACAATGCATGGGGCATCTCCTAGAAGTTTCGATTGTAAAGTTAGTGGGTAGATTGTTTTTCCGTAACACGCAAAGGCGTCAGTAAAGGGGTCGTGCCAGTGGATACATCCTCTGGCGTTTGATTTCTTATAACCCTCAAGGTGGATGACGATATTTACTGGTGCTAGACGAGGGTTAGTATTACTTGGCTGGTATAGAAGGTTGCCATCAAAGTCGATGAGGATTAGGTCATCAGGAGTGATTTTGTTTCTTCTGAAACCCGTTCCTGATTTGTCTGTCAGAACAATATTTGTGTCTGGTATTACTTGGCTGATGCTAAACCCAGTTGAGTCACTTAGTCCTCGTTCCCAACATTCGGCTGCTAGGCCACAAATAGTGTGGGCATAATTTTGTACTTCCCGACTCTTGAACAGGGCTTTGTGATCTTTTACTTGTTGCATGGTAATTCTCATTTTACTCTCCCTTCGCAACCGCGTCAATAACTATGGGCTTTTACTGCCTCGGTCCGTCTTGAAAATGTTGAATTTATAAAGTTTTCCCTTGATTGACAAGTGAGGCGGGAAAAATAACGGGCAGGAAAATAGTCATTCTTTAGACTATCTCCCGAGAGTATCTTGTTTCTCCAAAAAAGCTTATTTAAGAATATCTTTTATCCGAGTGTTAGGGGTATATGGCAGATCGAATCCCCGCATAATCACTACTGGGGTGGCCTCGTTTCCTTCTCCCATCAAAAGCACAGCAAAAGCTGCTAGAGCATCAGCAATATTGATATCTGCAGTTTTAGATCTGCCCATCAAATCTACACCCTTTTCCAATTTCCGAGCAGGTATATTGGCAATCCCTATGGCTTTACCAATCGCTCCTTGTCTGTCGTGGTCGCCAGAGGTATCAACAATCAAGATGCCGACCCTTGTTTGACAGTTAGTATACAGACAATCCGCTATTTCTCTGGCACTTTTGTCTGGATCATCTGGTAGCAAAACTATTGCGTCGTCCTGATCCGACCCCGTATTAGATCTGTCAATACCAGCACTTGTCATAACCCCCAAGTGTGTCCTGGTAACAATAGTTCCTCGTCTCTGATCGCTACCCGCCTCAACCCGTAATATTTCTACACTCTGGTCGAAAATAGCCTGAACAAATCTGGGGTCTCGACCCGTTTTTGTTGCCGTAGCAACAGCCAAGGGTGTAGGGTTAAACTGATCCAAAAACGCAATTTTTCTCTCTGCAATAGAAACGATTTTCTGTGCCACCACAACAATATCTTTGTCCTGAAGCAACATGTGTCTTTCCCTTATCTGCTCACAGATAGCATCCCCGATTTGGTCCCCCGGTTTTACTAGCGGAAAACCCATCAGGCGATAAATATGCTTAGCATCATCAATCGTCTCATTAGTCATAATTAAGCTGATTGTACCTTATATTTCAAAATCTTCCTAACTGCGCTACTACTTTGGGAGTCAATTTCGTTATAGGAGCTTAGTACCCGAAGAAGAAAGATTGGCAGTATAATTTCTATAATTTCGAGAATCTGGTCCTCAGATAGATTATGTTCTAGAGTAATCTCTAAAACAATTCCCAGGAAGCTTTCCCAAGTCTTTTTGTTAATAACATTTCTATTTCTCGATACCCCATCAAGTATTTGTTTAAAGTTATTATGAAATAAATTATTTTTCCTAATGTCATGCAGTTTGTAGATAGCAAACTGATATCTTTCTCGGATAGAATCTTCACTAGGCTTCTGGGGCATAACGTTAACACCATTTTCCTGACCATTTCCTTGGATTGCCAGAGTGACTCGCGTTAACTCATCCCTATGACTAGATATAACTGATAACATCGCTGCCGATACCTGGGTAAACATTGGCACCATTTTGGAGAAACTCGGTGAGTGAACCTTTCTACCTAAATTAACCTCGCAAATTCTTTGGCTATTAATTATGGCTGTAAGGGTTAGGAAAATATCAATTCCATATTGATATGCCCACTTTGACTTCCAAGAATGATCAACCAGTTTTGCAAAATCCAGGCTGAATGCAAAATCCCCCCCGATTGGCTGGCTAGGAGAGATAACAAACAAATGCTCAATCAGTGGCACGCAGAAGTGATTAGTTGTGCTCCCCTCGTAAGGGTTCCTTGTATATATGGGACTTACAAAATCTGCCCTCATTGACCAGACTGGCTCCGCAAGGTGAGTGAACCAATCTGGAGTTGCAGACCGAATATCGGCATCAAACATGCCAATTCCCGGAATATTTTCTTTGATTGCGAAGTCAACTAATCTGAGGATATTCACTCCCTTTCCTGCCGTCTCTCCCGTCACACATATTGCCAATTTATCCGATTTTGTTAGTGTTTCCCCAAATCTATCTCTAGTCCCATCGGAACTATTGCTATCCAGATTCAAGAGGAGCACCTTCCCAGCTAGTGGGGAGCTCTCAATGCCAGAATCTATTGTCTGTACTATCGACGAAATATTTTCGGCCTCATTTAATGTCGGAAAGCCAACAACAAATTTATATTTAGACATTGTTTAAGCTATCTTCAATATCTCTCCGGCAACAATATTGGCATCGTTCCCGTACACATACCAAAATGGTGTGTCGTTCACCAGCTTATTTGTCATTTCTGCCCTCATTTTGTAAAGTTCTCTAGTATCCAATTGCGGAAAGTGACCACTGATTCTACCATCAAGCAAAGATACTGGCGTTACCATCCCACCAATGTACCGTGATAAATTCTCGAAAACTCTAAGCGGTTCTGCAATCTTGTTAATTGAAGTGGCAATTGTAAAAGCTGGGTTGCGGTCATGGATGTTCACCCGTAAAACTAATGCTAATCGCACAGCTTCATTCTGCAATTTAATACCCAGCTCGCCTGCACTGACTCGTGTTTTTTGTTCGTATATACCTTGGTCGCCGTTATCACTTAATTGCGCTGACTGCTCAAGGCTAACTCTACTAAAAGTAGTGCCTCTAATATCGACGGCAGAACTGCCAGAAACTATCTCTATACCGCTATGATTATTACCTCTTAATAGAACAAGGTCATTCCCTATTAGGGTGTTATCCCTTTCCTTTGCCAAAGCTATTGCCAATGATGTTTTTCCAGAGCCCTTATCACCCAGGATCAGGATACCGTCTTTATTATCTCTGGCGACTGCAGCAGCATGGCAGGTCACGGTCCTTGAATTTTCCTGCCTTGAGCGCTCAGACAAATTGTAGGCAAGGTGCGGAATACGCTGCCAGAAATTCTGATCAGTAATGGTGCCGTAAACGTAGTAATTTCCTTGGGACATGTCAACAACATCTGGTTCACTACTATCAATCAGCGTTATTGATATCCGTGGGGAGTTGGTTAATAACGAATCTTTACTCTCACCCTCTGTGAATACAAAGGATCCCGGTTTTTCCACTGCGTATTGACTAGCATTCTCTCCAAGCCACTGGGATATTCCCTTGCTTTCTTCTGCTAGCTTTTCCTCAACACACAAGTCGCAGACAACAAGCCCTGTGATTACTGAACCCACTTTGTACTGCTGGCCTATTAGCCGCTCTCTGGGCTCATGCTGCTCTGTATCCATATCTTATAGTATAGGCGTGCAGTGTGTAGAAGTCAAAGCTGAAGAGATTATAGGGAAGTAGGAATAAGGGCCCCATCGTATAAAATCCGTTTTGTCCAATCTCTTCTATCTAAGACCTCTCGTGCTATATCTTTGACATCTTTTGAGTTTACTCTTCTCGATAAGCATACAATCAACTTATTTGGCTCGAAAAGAGGATCGGCATTTCTGGTAACAATCCAAACCTCACAGTTACTGTCGAGTTCGTTAGCAATCCTTTTTGCCATTGTGTCTGCAACGAGACCCAGGACTTTACCTACATGGTATACCGGGTTCTTTCCGCAAGCGGCTTCCATCGTGTATGGCCTGAAAGATGGTATTATTCCCAAGCGATTATTTCCTCGCCCGACAACTCCTTCCTCTCCATAGTCTAACGCCCCTCCTGTAGCCACAAAATAAAATGCGTTAGCATTTGTCTGGTCTTTTCTCCTTTGGTCATGTGGATTAACTCTTAAATTAATCAAGGCATCCCTGCCGAGATTTAGTTTGGCAAAGGCGGACAGGTCTGACTGTAACTTGTCGAGATATTCCCAATAATCTCTGCTAGATGCGAGATATTGAGAGAAAAAAGGAACACAGAGTGTGATGTTATAGTCGTTGTTGTTTCTTACAAGCATGATTTTAATATCCTGACCAAGTTCTTTGAATCTTGGCTTGCCACTCTCATTATAAAAATACCTTTCTAATTTGATAGTTAACTGCTCGCTTGGAGTGAGGGGCCAATAACTTACCACCGCAGAAGTATCATTGGCAAAAAGGTTTTTGTGGTCTGGGACATCATCAAGACTAAGTGGATTAAACCAGTGCGGGTTTTTGGAATAAGTTGTCGATTCGTCGATAATTTGGAGCCACTTTTCACTGTCAAGGCAAGGTAGACATACAGACAGTTGACCCTTTATGGCTTTGGTGTATATTTCTCTTACAGGAATCGATTCATTATTAAAAGATGCACTAATCCTACCGTTTACTAGGACACGTATGGGTTTGATCATCTCTCCTGATCCCCAACCAATTTTAGCTAATCCTCCAAGTACCGCGGTTTTGTCAACATTGTGATGCAAAACTGCGCCAAATCTCTCAAGGCAATATTTCGAGTATTCGACAGATATCTTCTCCGCGATGGAATCAGCCACCGTATCTGGATGACCGATACCTTTTCTCTCCACTACCTCAAAAGAGTTATCAGCGGGGAATTTAATCTCGTCAGTGATTGATATATCCATACGCGGTCACGACAATTAGGGGTTCGATAACTCTTTTAATCTTTTGGTAAGGTTTTTATAAATAGGCTCACTCTTCAGGATTGGCTTCGAAATTTCTATAAAGTAGCGCAATTTGCTTAGTAAGGCACCTTCAGTTTCTTTGTCACCGGCCAAATGGTAGTAATAGGTGTTATCGTAAAGATCTGCTGCCCTAATTAGCAGTGGATCCCTACCTATCCCTACCGCTCTTTTGTAACTGTCTTTATACCTTTCTATTTTATCCGTAATATTACTATCAAAAGTAGACGTTTGAACCATCATCGCCACCTCTTCCCCGAACGTGCTTTTTATCTCTTCAATCTTTGTATCCGTGTCTTCGAGTAGATCGTGTAATAGGGCTGCCACCACGATACCTTTTCTATACTCGTATTGGTCGAGTAACATGGCCACCCGTATTGAGTGAACAACCACTGACTTCTGATTATGCCCTGACCTACCAAAACTATCAATCAAAAACTTAATCGCTTTTTCAACGATAATATTATCCGCGGGAGTATGTGCACCGAGCGCTTTAATCATAAGAGAATTATCTCATTGATTGCTATCTAAGATCAAATCAACTGGGTTATAGACAACGTAGTCAAAATTATTTCTATTAATATCATCTGGGTGTAGATAGCCAAGATTAACTCTGGCACAGACTTCGGGATTTATATTTTCAGAAGATAAATAGATTTTTATTTTCTCTAAGTATTGGCCTACCCTGATCATATGGCTTGCAACAACGGTGTCAGTTAATTGACCATTGTCCACTAACTTCCTAATCTCAGCTGGCGCGGCATAGCCAAATTTTTCAATCGTTTTTCCATGAACTGAAGATATCCCATCGACGAGCTTTCCTGCGATGACAATAGAGCCACCACTATTGATCACCCTTCCGCAATTATAGACAGCTTTAGCCGCCTGCCAAAAATCGATACATTTGTCATCCAATAATGCTAGTACGCTATTGCAAGTTTTTACCTTTCTTACAAATACTGAAGCGCTGAGATTGGCTGCCGATAGATACGAACTTCTGAAAGTTCCCATGAATATCCCAACAATTCCGCTATGCGTTGCCACGAAATTAACAGAAACATAATTTTTTAGGCAATGACTTTCGGCCATACTGGCAATATGGTCAAGGAAACGCCTCATTGGGTTCTCCATGTTGGCCATTATTGTCTTCTCGGCATATTCATTGCTTTGCCAATGTGAGTAATTAATAATCTCTCTATTGGCAATGCCCGGACACAACATTTTTGCCCCCCCCGAAAAACCCATGACACGGTGGGGAATTACACTGCCGAGAAAAATACTATAGTCATAATCGAAAACCATGCGATTGAGCTTTACCGAAACATCATCAATTACTCCAATCTCAACTAATCCAGATGTGTCATAAGCATTGTGGTTTATTAGAAAAATTCCTTCTGCTTTCTTGCTGTCCAAACCAAGCTTAGAAAACATTTCCGCTTGTGTCATTGGACGATGAGTTCCAAGTGCAAATAGAACGGCAACGTCACTTATTTTTAGATCAGATCTCACAAAGTCTAATACTTGCGGAAAAAAGCTATGAATAGGAGTACCACGGGTATTATCCTCGCAAACGAAAAGGACTTTACTCGGGTGCCTTTTTAAATTTTTGATATTGTCGCCAATTCTTTTAGCAATTATAGATGGTGATATTGTTTGCTTTTCTTCAATACCAATTTCTATCGCCATAGAGATAATAAAATCGAATATAATATAAAAATACTCCCCTGGAAAGGGAAGTTTAGTTTATCATAGATAGATGAAGAAATATCGTCTGGGGATTGTTGGACTAGGGTATAGTGCTAAATGGCATATTGGGTCAATACAGACCTTGAATAATTTGTTTGCAGTTTTAGGCGTCCTCGATATTGACCGAAGAAACAATAAAAATATCCCTGGTGCAAAAATATTCCTGTCCCTCGATTCCTTGTTGAACGAAGATCTTGATTGTGTTGTCCTCACTACCCCTAGCTGGACTAAATACCCAATTGCAGAGGCTGTGCTTAAATCTGGAAAGAATCTGTTTTCTGAAAAACCTTTTGCGGAAAACCTTGAACAATTTAATGCTTTAGAGGATATAGCGGGTAAAGGGAACCTTCAACTCCATGGGGCGCTACACGCCAGGTTTGGTTCAGAGACGATTTCCTTTTCAAAAGAGATAGAGAAATCCGCTCATTGTACAAAGCATCATACCTACGGGAACCTTGTGGAAATTTCCATTGACCGTTTTGATCCGTATGTAAAAGGTAATAAGGTCGTTGGCGCTCCAGAGAAATCAAGCGGAATAGATAGCTGGCCAAATATTTTTAGTGAGCTTGATCTCTATACCCAATATTGGCAGGTAGAAAAGGCGGCTGCCCTAAATACATCATTTGATCCAGAGTATTCTGAAGTTGCAACTGTTGCTGAGGGAACTTTCCCTGGTGGGACATTTAGAGTTCGCACAGATTGGACAAAAAACAAAAACCAGAAAATTACTAGGCTGTCCTTCGAAAATGCAACGGTGGAGCTTGACCATACTTCTCAGATGGAAAAAATCATTTCTCCAAACAACACTATTGTTTCTTGTACTAAATATGGCCACATTGGCGAAAGAATGGAAGTCGAGTACTTTCGGATGTATGAAGAGCT
>CAZQWX010000009.1:0-4634 GCA_964597255.1 uncultured Gammaproteobacteria bacterium
ATCAGCTTGGACAGTAAACTGACGGAATTTCTACCGGAATTTCGCCAAGACCCTAAGAAGAAAGACATCACAATCTGGCATCTTTTTACTCATTCCTCAGGATTGAGTTTCAAATTCCATTCGTTCAAGACTTTCCCCTCAAAACATATTCGTCAAAGAATTCTTCGGGTGCCGGTGATTTATCAACCTGGGACAAAGGTACTTTATGACAATGTTAACGCTATGTTGATGGCTGAAATAATCACTGTAGTCTCTGGTATGAAATTTGTTGATTATCTACAAAAGAATGTGCTTGATCCATTGGGTCTGAGTAGTACGTGCTATAAACCAGTGAGAAGGCTTCTGCCAAAAATCGTTCCCACTGAAAATGACGGTTGGCGCAATCGGCTGATTCATGGCGAGGTTCATGATGAAAGTGCTTTCGCTCTCGGCGGCATTGCCGGTCATGCCGGCTTGTTTTCCACCGCCGAAGATCTTTCGAGGTTCGGGGCAATGTGGTTGAATGATGGACTATTTCATGAAACAAGAGTTATTACTAAAGAAACTGCTTCTCGGGCAATCTTAAAACAAATAAAGGGACCCGATGGTTGGATGGGCTTAGGCTGGAAGATTGATCACGAAGAGTTAATTGGCCATAATCTGAAAGGCACATATGGCCATGGTGGATTTACCGGAACAATGCTGACAATCTGTCCGGCCAAGACCAGAATAGTGATTTTACTTTCTAACCGGATCTACCCACAGCGTCAACCTTGGGAACCATTCGCCAAAATTAGAGTAAAATTAAACGAGATTATTTTAGGTTAGTCACCGATATGGATAAACTAAACCGGTTAAGAAAAAACTATCCGCTCTTTGAATACCGAAGTTTCAGCTCTCGGGCTGTTGGAGACGACATTGAAATCGTCTGGGAAATGGCTTCTGGTAACTTGATTTATCATCCCAAGATCAGAATAAAGAATGCCACGGGCAAGGCCGATCTTCTTAGCCAACCAGAATACCATAACCTCATTTTTCACCTCGGGTTGGCTGACATGTTTTCCTATTGGAAGGCCACCTGTTCGCCAAAAATTGTCATCGCGTGTGGTCAACTAGACGCCTGGCAGACCGACTGGTGGCATAACCTGTTTGTTAAGGGCATGGGTCAATATTATTTTGAGAACCACATTGATTTTCGCGGTTCTGACTTTCTAACAATTTCTTCATTCGGCGACAGTTATAAACACGATTTAACAATTGGTACCGGTACCCTAATCCCGATTGGCGGTGGCAAAGATTCGGCAGTTACATTAGAGCTTTTGGCAAAAGCTAGTGATCACCATGGTGCCGTCATCCTTGAGAGTAATCTCCATCAGCCCGCGGCCTACCGGCTTGGTCAGGTGGCTGGTATTAAAGAAATAATTTCTGTCACTAGAACTCTTGATCCTGTGATGCTCAACCTTGATTGTAATGACTATCTTACTGGTCATGTGCCATATTCAGCCTATCTGTCTTTCCTTTTTACTTTCCTGGCCAAACTTTTTGGCTATAGTGAAGTCACTTTAGCTAATGAACGCAGTTCAGATGAAGGCAACTTGAATTATCTTGGAACAACGATCAACCACCAATATTCTAAATCGCTTGACTACGAGAATGCCTTCCGGGATTATAACCAAAAATATTTATCTGGAGTTGATCTGTACAGCTTTTTGCGACCATTATATGAACTCCAGATCATTAAACTCTTTTCTAACATGGCCAACTACTTTGCCTCCTTTAGAAGTTGCAATGTCAGTCTTAAGCAACAAACCGATTCCTGGTGTGGCCATTGCCCAAAGTGTCTCGCCGTTTATGTTGGTCTTTTTCCCTTTGTGGATATTGCCGTCATGGATAGAATTTTCAAGAAAAGACTCTTTGAAGATGCCAACCTACTCGACCTAACCAAGAACATTCTTGGATTAGGTCAAGGAAAACCGTTTGAGTGTATCGGGACGTTCGACGAGACGATCGTTGCCTTCTATCTGAGTTATAAAAAATTTGGAGCCCGTAAATTGCCAATACTCCTGAATTTTTATACAAAAAGTGTTTTGCCAAAATATCCCAACATTGATCAGATGGTCAATGTCATATTGCACGGTTGGGGTAATGATGCAAATCTGCCAAAAAAATATAGCCAACTATTAAAAGATGCCTATACCACTAACTGACTGGCAAGATAATAATATCTTAATCCTGGGTTTTGCCCGGGAAGGGGAGTCGGTTCTTAAGTTCCTGCGGGAAAAGTTTCCAAGAAAGAAAATTACCATTTGGGATCAAGCCAGCAAGGAAAAAATCTTACCAGACCGCTTAGAAATAGTTAATGGCGACTCCAATATCCAGGCAATCTTTGACGTAGGTGACTGGTTGAAACTCTCAGATTGGGACAATTTCGATGTGATCATCAAATCAGCCGGCATCCCTGTCAAAAATCTACCAAAAACCATTCTTTCAAAACTTACCTCCGAGACAGAAATGTTTTTTGACCTGTGTCCTGGGGTAATCGTGGGCATAACCGGAACCAAGGGAAAAAGCACTACCTCTAGTTTGATATACGACATACTTAAGGCGGCAGGAAAGAAAGTGGTGTTGTTGGGAAATATTGGTAAACCCGCCCTGGATTATTTGGCCGATGGCGACAAGAAAACAACTTTTGTTTTTGAACTTTCCAGTCACCAGTTACAGACGCTTAAGAAAAGTCCCCACATTGCTGTTCTACTTAATATTTTTCCCGAACACCTCGATTTCTACGAAAATTTCGCCGACTATATTAATGCAAAAGCGAACATTACCAAATTTCAATCAGAGAATGATTACTTGATATTCAATTCCGATGATCAACAAACTAAAAAAATTGCTGATAGTAGTTCTGCTAAACTAAATCCACTTGGACAAGACGACCTAATCTTGGCACGCGAATTATCACAGGGTAGTAAGCTTCTTGGCGAATTTAACCTGTCAAACATAGCTGCCGCCGTTAAGGTGACGGAGTTATTTCAAGTCTCGAAAACCATTACCAAAAAAGCGATCAAGGACTTTCAACCTCTGGAGCACCGATTAGAACCAGTTGGGACATACCAAGGCATTACTTTTTATAATGATTCGCTGGCAACTATCCCTGAAGCTACGATTGCTGCTCTAGATACTCTTGGTGACGATGTGGAGACTATTTTTCTTGGTGGCTTCGACCGGGGAGTTGACTACCAGTCATTAGTTAAAAGATTGCGACAAAGCCAGGTGCACAACTTAATTCTGTTCCCAACAACCGGGTCAAAGATCTGGGATACTATCATGTCCCAGGACCCAACCGCCGCCAGGCGATTTAAGCATTTTTCTGTACAAAACATGGCCGATGGTGTAAAATTGGCCTATCAATATACGACGAAGGGCAAAATTGCACTTCTGTCATGCGCGTCAACAAGTTTTAATCTTTTCAAAGATTATCGTGATCGCGGTGATCAATTCAAAAAATATGTCCAACAATTTGGACAAAAATAAACAGCTTCGCATTCACTTCATGGGTATTGGGGGCTCAGGGGCAAGTGCCGTGGCACAAATTGCTAAATCGCTGGGTTATGCTGTTTCTGGCTGTGATCTGGAGGAAAGCCGGATCACCCGGGACCTGCGCCGCGAAGGTATAGATGTTCAAATTGGCCATGATATCTCCCACCTTAAGAATATTGATCTACTGGTTCATACCCCCGCAGTCTTCTATCAAAGTGTCACTCATCCTGAATATACCCAGGCTGCCAAGAAAGAGACTGCCATGACCTGGGAAGAATTCATGGCGAAATACTTGCAAAAAGGGAAGGAAGTCATCGCAGTGGCTGGTACCCATGGCAAAGGGACCACTTCAGCTATGCTCAGTGTTATTTTGGACAAGGCCGGTCTTGATGCCACGTGTGAGGTCGGAGCTAATCTGTTGGATTGGAACAAAAAAAACTATCACATTGGCCATTCCAAATATTTTCTTTGCGAAGCTGATGAGTTTCGTGAGAAGTTCTTGTTATATCACCCCAGCGTTTTAGTAGTTACCTCTATCGAGATGGATCATCCAGAATATTTCACCAACTTTGAAGCCGTTCTGACTGCCTTCAAAAAGTTTGTCGGCCAACTTACTGGATCCAAAATACTGGTAATCAACGGTGATGATGCCGGCTGTCAAAAACTGATTAAACTGATAAAACCTCTCAAGGGCATTAAAATTATTAAATATCAAACTCTTTCCAAACGAGATGCCAAACTGAAGCTCCCGGGGGAACACGTCCGCAGTGACGCTGCGGCAGCCTGGGCAGCAGCTAAAGCCCTTGGGGCCAAAGACCCAGTTATAAAGTCTGCCCTGGAAAGTTTTTCTGGCCTAGAACGCCGCTTTGAACTTCGTGGGGAATTTTCTGGCGTGCCAGTTTATGATGATTATGCCCATCATCCCACCGCTGTGATTGCCAATGTCAAAGCCGCCAGGGAACTCTATCCCAAGAAGAAAATTTGGGTCGTTTTCCAACCTCACATGTACGCTCGTCTGGAAAATCTTTTTGACGATTTCCAGCGAAGTTTACTGACCGCCGATCGAGTGATCGTTGCCGACGTCTTTACTCGTCGAGAACAAGGCATCTCCAAAC
>CAZQWX010000010.1:0-4970 GCA_964597255.1 uncultured Gammaproteobacteria bacterium
GGTCAGTGAAATGGTTTTTAGTGGCAGCGTCGAAGGAGCCGGTATATTCAAAGTCGAGATTTAAGTCTTGAAACTGGTAGGTCTGCATTAGCTGGATGACATTTCGGGCAAGGGCACCGCGGGAGATGGAGTTGTTGGTCAGTTGGGCAATGGCGTTTGGGTCTTGAAGGCCGATGGTAATGCCAAAGTGGACATGATTGAGGGTAGCCTGTTCCCTGAGAGTTTGAAAACTGTCACTGGCAAGGAGTTGCCAGCCGGGATAGGAAGTGTTGAACGAGCTGTTGGGATTGGGCGAAACGGCAAAATAGTAAATAGAGCTTAGGGCGGAAAAATCGGTGTCTTGGAGTTTGTCGAGATTCCAATAGGGGGTGAAGGCGACGACTTGTTTTGGCGTGGAAGGCAGAGTGGAGGAAGACGTGGGATCTGAGAGAGAAGAGAGTGGAGAAAGTGGAGTTGTTTGGGGGACGACACGATCGAAATAATGAATAAACAGAAGAGAGCCAATAAGAATAATTAGTGATGTGGTGATGAAAGCAAAAGTGCGGCGCACAGAGGGATTGTACTACAGTGGGCAATCGACACAAAAGTCCTTCTGAAGGGGGTCAGAAATGACAATATGATCCTCGTTAGCTAGCTGGTCGGGGGTAGGATGGTCGTTGGGACCGGGTTGTTTGTGAGTATCTTTAAAGACGGTAATGCTTTTCTTTTGATTCCAGACGTTGTCAGTTTGGGTGGGAGCAAAGGCTTTAATGAAATATTCACCACGCTCTGGACAGCCATTAGCAGGGAGCAAACCAGAGAGGCTACAAATCTGCTCGAAGACAATGTTATCCGGTTTTTGAGGCCACTGAACAGTGAGGCCCTGGAGGGCAAAACTTATGATGTCGTGCCAGATGGGGGCGGCGCCGGTGTCACCGGACTCGAGGTAGGGACTCATGGGTGAGTTGTCATTATTGCCGACCCAAACGGCAACCAAGCGATTGTCAGTGCCACTGGTATAGCCAATAGTCCAGTTGTCACGTTTGTCTTCGGTGGTGCCAGTTTTGACAGAGACGGGAAGACCATGAACATTGAGAATGGAGCCGGCACCGAAGGTTTCGGATCGGGCGCTGTCATCAAGGAGAATGTGGGAAATTAAATAGGTAACTTCAGAAGGCAGAACCCAGTTGCCATGGGGAATCCAGGATTTGGAACCGTCCCAGGGGATATTTTGTTCTTTGGTAATTTGGACCAATTGTTTGGTGTGATCCTCTAAGATCTTGCCGGTAGAGTCTTGGACTTTGATAATTGAGACTAGGTCAGCTCGGCGGCCGGCGTTGGCAAAAACGCTGTAGGCGGTGGCCATGTCGACCATTTTGACTTCGCCGCCGCCCAGGGTTAGGGAATAACCATAACGAGTGGGATCAGTAAAGGTGGTGATGCCCATGGCGGAAGCAGTGGCGATAAAATCCTGGACGGTATTGAGGGCGAGCTCCTTGGTGGCGGGAACATTGAAAGAGTTGCCCAGAGCAAAGCGGGTTTGAACGACACCATGCCATTTATTGTCATAGTCGGTGGGGCAGTAGCTTTTGCCATTGTATGAAGGGAAACAGAAGGCAGAGTCGATCCAAGGTGTGGCTGGGGTAGTGGTGCCCTTGAGAAAACCCAGGGCATAGTTGAGGGGCTTGATAGAGGAGCCGGGAGAACGCAGAGCCAGGGTGACATTAACTTTGCCGCCATCGGTGGCGAAGTAATCCTTGGAGCCGATCATGGCCAAGATTTCGCCGGTGGCAGGATTGGTGACCAGGGCGGCGCCGTTGCCAACTTTGAGGCTGGCTTGCTTGGCGACGTCAGCGGAAAGGCTGGCTTGAACGGCTTCTTGGAGTGGCAGATCCAGGCTGGTAGTGACCTGGAGGCCGCCTTGATCGACAGCCTGTTCGCCGTATTTTTGGACGAGTTGTTCTTTGACGTAGGCGACAAAATGGGGGGCCTTGATATTGGCGGACGGGGAGGCAAAGACTAGTTGCTCGTTACTAGCTGCCTGCAGTTGGTCTTTAGTAATATAACCATTGGTTAACATGCCTTGGAGGACTTCATGTTGGCGGTCAATGGCACGCTGTGGGTCGAGACCGAATGGTGAGTAATAGGTGGGGGCTTGGGGCAGGCCGGCAAGCAAGGCAGACTGGGCCAGGTCAAGGTCTTTGGCGTGCTTATCGAAATAGGTCTGGGCGGCTTCCTCAACACCATAGGCGGTGCCGCCATAGGGAATGCGGTTGAGATACATGGTCAAGATTTCATCCTTGGAATAGAGTTTATCGGTCCAGAAGGCAAGGACAAGCTCTTTTATTTTTCGGGTAATGGTGCGTTCAGGAGTGAGGAGACTGAGTTTAATCAATTGTTGGGTGATAGTCGAGCCGCCTTCGAGTTGACGAGTAAGAATGGAGTCTTTGATGGCGCGAAGGATGCCGCCGACAAAGTCGACACCACTATTACTATAGAAGTTGCGGTCCTCAGTGGAGATGGTGGCTTCCTGCATGTATTTAGGAATGTCAGAGAGAGGAACAACAGTCCGGTTTTCGGAGGTGAAGATGTCATAAAGCAGGTTGCCGTTGCGATCGAGAATTTTGGTGGTTTGGGCAAGAGGGGTGTTGGTGAGATCGGCCGGAGAAGGGAGGTCTTTTAAAATCAAGACTAGTGAGAGGAGAGTAAAGATTAGGATAACCGAGATGACAACGGAAGCAGAAAACCAAGTAACCGGCACCTTGGAGCGCAAGATGTGGAAGTGATGACGAATTTGGGCAAGCAGAGAAGACATGGGACTATTATACCAGGAGGAAGTCGTCGATTTTTCTGAAAATAGTGGCGTCAAGGAGTTCCCAATGATGGCCATCGCGAATCTCAAGGGTGCTGTTTTTGAGCAGTTGGTGGAGTTTTTGGCCCAAGGCCAGGGGCATCATGGCATCGTGGTTGCCAGAGATGACCAGTGACGGGTTATTAATAGTGGAGAGAAGTTTGGTGTTGTTGGTGGCAAGGACAAAGTGCAGCAACTCAAGATTTTTTTCGGGGCTAATTTTGATGATGGAGGCAAAGTCGGCAGCTACAGCGGCGGCATATTGTGCCTGGCCATTGGCAGTTTTGAGTGGGTTGACGTGGCAGTAAAAGGTTTTCTGCCAGGCTTGGGGGAGACGATAGAGAAGAGAGATAAGACTGGACCAGAAGAAAGACGGGGTAAGTTTTAATAATGCCTGGGCGAGACGGGACTCGGGTCGAAAATAAGGTCCACTGGCGACAAAAATGAGTTTGGCGTGGGGAAATTTTTGAGCAAGATGGGGCAAAAGTAGTCCGCCCATGGAAAAACCAACAAGCAGATCGGGCTTACGATTGTCAAGGAACTTGGTGATAGTTGAGTCGACCAGGGATTGATCAAATTTTTGAGGCAAAGTAAAGAAATAAGGACTAACGGTGGTATAGCCAAGATTGTGGAGATAATGGATGAAGGGTGAGTTAGGGTCAATCGGTTGAGGCCAGCCATGAAGCAAAACAGCGAGTTTGGCCATATCGGTTTATTTTACAGGAAGTTGTTGCTAGACTGAACAGCATGAGTTTAATCAGGAACTTCGAAAGATTAGCGACAACCAGCGATAGGAAAAATCTGTTGGAAATTGTTGGAGCCGGGTTAGAGGCAATCCAACCGGAGAAAGTGTTGGGTGACTGGCAGGTGCCCACAGGGAATTTTGACAGAGTTTTTTTGGTAGGGTTTGGAAAAGGAGCGGCGGGAATAAGTAAAATTCTTGAGGGAAAACTGGGAGACAAGTTGACTGATGGCTGGATAATCGATGCGACGCCGGCAAAGTTTAGTAAAGTTCACTTCACGTTGGGGACGCATCCATTGCCATCGGAGACGAATGTAGAATTTACGCGAAACGCAGTTAACCAGCTAACTAACTATAAACTGACAACTAATGACTTGGTGCTGGTGGTGGTATGTGGTGGCGGATCGGCGATGTTGACTGACCCGACAGTTTCCCTGGAAGAATTAATTAAAACTAATGCGGAACTGCTGAAGTCGGGTAAGAGTATCAGTGAAATGAACGCAGTGCGGAAAGGGTTGGATGCAGTTAAGGCTGGGGGACTGGCCAGAAAGCTGGCACCGGCAAAAGTAGTGGGACTGATTTTTTCGGATGTGCCGGGAAATGATCTGTCGGTGATTGCGTCTGGACCAACGGTCGCAGATGGCGCAGAAAACATTCTGATGGTATCAAACATGACAGTACTGTCGGCTATGAAGGAGAAAGCCGAGAAACTCGGTTTTGCGGCGGAAATAGTGACGGACAGATTAGAAGGGGAGGCAAGGGAGGTAGCGGTGAAACTTTTGGACGAGATCAGGGGTACAAGTAGCCCTTCGACTTCGCTCAGGGTAAATGAGATACGAGAAAGGAAACAAGGAGTGGAAGATGGCGGAAGAGTACTGCTTTATGGTGGGGAGACGACGGTGACGGCAAAAGGTGACGGCAAGGGGGGAAGAAATCAGGAATTGGTACTTGCTGGATTACACGGATTGGTAACGGATAAGACGGATACGGGTAATATAGTCATAGCTTCGGTGGGGACGGACGGGTGGGATAACACGCCGGTGGCAGGGGCGATTGGAGATGGGCAGACGATACAAATGGCCCAGAAATTAGGGTTGGATTTTGGAAAATATTTGGAGAATAATGATTCATACAATTTTTTTCAGAAGGTCGGGGATTATATTGAGACGGGAAGATTGGCAATGAATGTTTCGGATGTGATGGTGGTGTTGTCGGCAGGAAAATAACACGAGAATTTTGAACGGTGGGAACTCGCTAATTTTTTTCGCTTTCGCCGCTTTGGCCGGTACCCGAGTGCCGGCAGCTATAACCGAAAGCTGCAAAAATCAGCTCATTCCCACCTATAACAAGAGATATATGGATAATCTACCTGAAGAACTTAAAAAAGTAGTAGGTGGT
>CAZQWX010000011.1:0-14709 GCA_964597255.1 uncultured Gammaproteobacteria bacterium
ACCACCTCCGCCGTCGAGTGCAAACCAACCGGAACGGCCACTACACCAGCAGTCAGAGCACCTAGCCAGGCCAAAACCCATTCAGGCATATTTGGGGCCCAAATGAGAATACTATCGCCTTTTTCGATACCACAAGCCAAAAGATATGAGGCGATCTTTTTAGCATAATACTCCAGGCCAAGATAGGAAAACTTGGTCGTTCTTAAGAAGCGGCGAATCTGGAGAGCCGTTCTGTTTTTATACTTTTGGCTGTTATGGACCAAGAATTCCGGGATAGTTTCGTACATATAACCATTCTAGGCAATCGCTACAAAGACAGCAACCGCAACTGTTTTGGTATGGGAAATTGATAAGTCAGAATCCTTTAGGGTAACTGGACTGTCAACCACAGCAAACGGTCTCCCGGACTGCTCATATCTAATTTCGATAGCTAACCAACTTCCAATCGGCAGTGCGAGCGCCTTAATAACTGCTTCCTTTGCGGCGAATACCCCGGCCAAATGGGTCGGCTCTGGTCTGGTTAGTTCTGAGGGTAAAAATACCCGGTGTAAAAAGGTCGGGCCACCACTTTTTAAGCTAGCCTTAAATTCTTTGGCCTCCACAATATCAATGCCAGAACGGATTTTCATGCCAAAACTCCAAACTTAACAAGTAAAATTCCAAAAGTGCCGTAATATAATACTTTCCCTAAAACAAACAGGGATAACATTCGCTTGTATGACAATTCCATCAGTCCTGAAATGAACGGAAAATATTTGCCGACAAACGGCAGAAAGGTAAACAGCAGTGTCCATTGACCATATTGTTGATAGAAATGTTCTGCCTGGTGATAACTGCGAGAATTGGTTTTCTTCTTCAGCCAGGGTATGGCTTTAATACCATGTTTGCCAACATAATAATCGAATGATGCGCCGACCAACATCCCAACAGTAACGCAGACCACCAAGCCAATTGGATTAATGCCCACCTTCGCTAAACCAAGCACAATTAAATCTACCGGGGCGGGGAAAGTAATCTGGGTGGCCGTCGCCAATACGAGTATGAAGATAAATGGCGTGAGTTGGTCAATCATGTGCCAGATCTTGTATTCTTTTCAATAAATAATCTCTTTCGTTCTTGGTCGGATCTTCCGTGATTTCCTCGAAGAGTTTGGCCAGGATCTCGCCAATTTTTGGACCAGGTTTGATACCTAACACTTTCATCACGTCATGGCCATCAACTTTCAGATCATTGACCGAAGGAATGTGTTTTTGGACCTCAATGATTCGCTCTTTGAACTCCTCGTGCCGCCAGCTGGTCTTTGGAGTCCCGGAACCTAACCGATCAGCCGTACGTATATCGAGCATGTCAGTGGTATTTTCCGGGCCAACCCGGCGGATAAATCTTCTGATTGCCGCATCAGTAAGAAACTCCGACACCGAGAACATATGGAACCGCACCAACATATAAAGTTTCTCCCGATCCTCTTTGGACAAATGCAGTCTTCCTGCGATCTGCGCGGCAACGTGTGCTCCGACGGCGTCATGATTATAAAAAGTGGCTTTACCATTACGTTCTTGATAGGTTACCGGTTTGCCCACATCATGAAGCAATGTTGCTAATCTGACTACCCAGTTAGGATTAGGGCAAAATTGTAGGGCTTTCACACTATGGTCAAAGACATCATCGGTGTGATGGGTGCCTTTTTGACTGATGCCGACACCGGCGGTTACTTCCGGTAGGATATATTCCAAAAGACCAGCACCATACAATAACCTAATGCCATCGGCTGGATAGTCAGACGAAAGGATCTTAATCAACTCGTCACGAATCCGTTCGCCGGATACATCAACAATTTTGGCGGCGTTGACTTTAATGGCAGCAAAGGTTTTTTCTTCGATCGTAAAGCCAAGTTGGGTGGCAATCCGAATCGCCCGCATCATCCGCAGACTATCCTCGGTAAATCTGTCGTCAGGATTACCAACACATCGCACTATTTTCCTTTGCAAGTCACCCTGACCGTCATAGGGATCGACGATTTGATAAGAAGACTTCTTTTCAAAAGAAGTCTTCTTCATAAATCCAACGGCAATCGCACTAATGGTTAACTCTCTCCGGGCCAGATCTTCCTCAATAGTTTTTGCCCAGGAAACTTCGTCCGGATGCCGGGCATCGGAATATTTACCCTCTTTTCGATAGGTCGTGATTTCAAAAATATCTTGGGTCTCACCACTACCGTTTTTAATTTTCACACCAACTGTGCCGAATTTGTTGTCATAGAAGCTCTCCGGAAAGATTTTCTGGATCTCTTCCGGGGTGGCATTAGTAGTAAAGTCCCAAGTTTTGGTCGGCCGGCCCAACAGTACATCACGCACTGAACCGCCGACCGCAAAACATTCAAACCCGGCGGCATTCACAGTGGCTATAAAATCGGTCACTTCCAGTGGAAGTTGGATTGTCATACTGGTAATATTCTAGCATGAAGTGGACCATCCTGGCTGATGACAAAAAAGATATTCTTGCCACCTTACTGGCCAATCGGGGAATCAATAGCAAAAAAGCAGTCGATGATTTTTTAAATCCTCCAGAGCCACTGTCCTACACTTCGACTGATCTACTAATTAACTCTGCACAACTGAAAAAGGCGATTACCCGGATTAGAAAAGCTATCAAGACTCAAGAGCCCATTGTTGTCTACGGTGATTATGATGCCGACGGCATTTGCGCCACGGCCATCATGTGGGAAGTACTCAGAGATATCAAAGCCCAAGTTTTACCGTTCATTCCTCAGCGGGAAAAGGAAAGTTATGGTCTGACCATTGAAGGGATTGACAGTATTCTTGCCGATGAAAAATATGGTCTAGGTGGCCAGCCTAAATCTAAGACTAAAGGCCTAATCATTACTGTGGACAGTGGGGTAGTGGCTCATAAAGCGGTGGATTATGCGAACAAACTTGGGATTGATGTCATTGTTATTGATCACCATGAAAAGCCGAAAAAACTTCCTAAGTCCTTGGCTCTAATCCACACTACCAAACTTTGTGCCTCCGGTCTAGCTTATTTTGTGGCTAGAGAACTAAAAAAGAAGTCTTCTTCTGAAGAAGACTTCTTGGTTGGCGCACTGGAACTTGCAGCGATTGCTACTATAACGGACTTAGTTCCTCTGGTTGGTCCTAATCGATCTATTGTTAGGTATGGTCTCAAAGCACTAAACAAAACCACCAGGCCAGGCCTTAAAGCCCTGTTCACGGTCGCCGGTATCAAAGAAATTGGTACTTACGAGATAGGCTATGTCATTGGCCCACGGCTCAACGCTTCAGGCCGAATTGAAAGTGCTTTGACTGCCTTGCGACTGCTATGTACCACCAACCACGAAAAAGCCCAGGATCTGGCCGAGCAGTTAAACACCACTAACCGCGAACGGCAAGACATGGTCGTGGACATGGCAGCCCGTGCAACTACGAACTACGAACTACGAACTACAAACTCTGACCGCATCATCGTCATGATCGATGACAGCTATCATCAGGGCATAATTGGCCTGATTGCCGGGAAACTGGTGGAGAGATATTATCTGCCGGCCATTGTGATTGCCAGGGGTGAGAAACTGAGTAAGGCTTCTGCTCGATCAATTTCCGGGTTCAATATCATCGAGGCAATCAGAACCACTGAGGATATCTTGGTCAATGCCGGTGGCCACCCGATGGCGGCAGGTTTCACCATCGAAAATGAGAAAATTCAGGAATTTGAGTCGCGGATCAAAAAAGTCGCCGCTGCCCAAATCACCACTGATATGTTAGAGAAATCACTACGTGTCGACACGACAGTTCCTGTCGACCTTATAAACTTTGATCTTTACGAACTTTTATCTAAACTAGCTCCGTTTGGCCTAGGTAATCCTGAGCCGGTCTTTGCTAGTAAGGCTACCGTCCAATCCTTTCGCACTGTCGGCGCCGAGGGTAAACACCTAAAGCTGACTGTGAGTGTCATCCCGAGCGAAGTCGAGGGATCTCATACAAATAACTCCCTTGATGCCATTGCCTTCAACCATGGTGCCATTGCCGCCAAACTAAAAGTAGGCGAGGAAGTTAATCTCGCCTACTCAGTTGCTTTGGATACCTTCAATGGTAATCATAAGCTTCAGTTAAAAATTAGAGACATCGATCTAGGCAAAAGGACTTGGCGGTAAAACCGATGATCTCGGTGTAGTACCAGTTTCTTGAGCCGCTCCTTGTCCTACTGGCTGCGCAGCTAGCACCTCTGGAACTGCTGCTGGTAAATTCTCCAGTTTCGGTTCTCTTGCCATCATACAATAATCTGTCGATCCATCAGTTAATCTGTAGCCTGGATTTCTTCTCATAATTTTCACCCCCTATCTTTATATATTACTAACTTTGGGCAGAACAAGTTAGTTTAGCTCGTGCGCACGCTGCTTCTGCCGCTCCTTCCACCTCTTCCCCCGCGTGACTCAGGTGTAAGTCTAGTTCTATGCCTCCGTCTACCATTGCTTGCCTCTGTACCAGATCCAGTCCCTACATTTTTTTTCGGCTCATACATGGCTCTATCGGGAAATTCGTCATCTTGTGGGTGTGTTAAGAACCATGGACTCCGTTGATCTCCAGCAAATTCGTGTCTCATAGATTTTCACCTCCTTCAAAACAATAAAAAATCCTCCCTTAATTTGGGAGGAACTTTTCTGTTTCTAAAATTTTACCTTTTTATGTTCTTATCACCGTTCCTCCACAAATTACCTGGCCCAAATAATTTGGACCTTAGTAAGGAGGATATTAAGTCGGTAATAAGCGCTGTCCATGATCAGAGACTATTTTACGTGCTTGACAAGCTTTCTGTCAAGAGGTAAAGTACTATCAGTTTTCACAGGCGATTGATCCCAACAAACATTGGGAGAGCCGAAGGAAGAAATCCGCAAGGAGACTAGACCCTTCCGGGTATGCCCGTAACAGCAGTTTGAGTCAAAATAGGGTTGGCACCGCGATTTACTCGCCCCTAACAGTGGCGGGTTTTTTTGTGCCAGTTTGTGCTAGAGTGAATATATGGAGAGGACACTTATAAACGAAACAACAAATAAGGTCGGCGAGACAGTCTTGTTAAAAGGCTGGGTACAAACGCGTCGTGACCATGGGAAAATCGTTTTTCTAGATCTTCGCGATCGTTGGGGAGTAATTCAGGTTGTAGCGACTAAAGAAATTGCTGGCAATATTAATTCTGAATGGGTCGTCGCTGTAACTGGCTTAGTCAAAAAAAGGCCAGAGAATCTTATTAATGAAAAAATTGCTACCGGTACAGTCGAAATAGAGGCAAAAAGTATTGAGGTATTTTCGGCCAGTGAGACGCCACCTTTCCCTATAGACACAGAAGGTCTGGATATTGAAGAAGAACTGCGGCTGAAATATCGTTATCTCGATCTGCGTCGTCCTAGGATGAGAGCAAATCTGGAAATGCGTAATAAGGTGATTCAAAAAATACGTCAGTATTTACTGGCTCGTGACTTCTGGGAGATAGAAACACCAATTATTACTAAAGCCACTCCGGAAGGAGCTAGGGATTTTCTGGTCCCCTCAAGATTGCAGCCGGGAAAATTTTATGCCCTACCGCAATCACCACAACAGTATAAGCAATTATTAATGGTAGCCGGTGTCGAAAGATATTTTCAGATCGCTCGTTGTTTTCGGGATGAAGACCCTCGCGCTGATCGGGCCTATGGTGAATTTACCCAGCTCGATGTCGAAATGTCCTTTATTACCCAAGAGGAAATAAGAAAACTAATTGAGGATTTGTATATCGAGATTGTGGCGGAGATTTTTCCCAAAAAACGAATTAGCCAGGTACCATTTCCAGTCATTAGCTACAAAGAGTCAATGGAAAAATACGGATCTGATAAACCAGATTTCCGCAAAAACAAAAAGGATATCAACGAGCTGGCATTCGTTTGGGTGATAGATTTCCCACTGTTTGAGTGGAAAGAGCGAGAGAACCGTTGGGATGCCATGCATCACCCCTTCACGGCGCCAAAGCCGGAAGATGTCGAATTTCTCTATCATGGCGATCCCAAGGAGTTTGGCAAGCTAAGGGCCGATCAATATGATTTTGTTCTTAATGGCTATGAGATTGGGGGAGGCAGCATTCGGATTACCAAACCTGACCTGCAAGAACGAATCTTTGAAGTCCTAGGTCACACCAAAAAAGATATCGAAATTAAATTCGGTCATCTGCTTAGGGCCTTCACTTACGGCGTGCCGCCACACGGAGGAATTGCTCCCGGAATTGATCGCTTTATCATGTCAGCTCTTGGCGAACCGAGTATTAGGGAAGTAATGGCTTTTCCGGCATCGGCTTCTGGTCAAACATCAGTAATGGATGCACCATCGGTTGTCGAAGACGAACAACTCAGAGAATTAGGTATCACAGTGAAAAAATAATCAACTTCCTCTAAACTATCCCCATGAGTAAAAAGCTCCCAAAGAGAAAGAGACTGGTCAGGTTGTGGGTCGAGGTCGGAAAATCGTTGCGACGTAACTGGACCAGGTTACCCGCATTTACAATCATTGCCCTGTTTCTCTTACTGTTGCCGGGTCAAGGTTATTATGAAACCCTGCAAATCACCCCGGCGCCTAAACCGGTTCGAGCCAACGGTTTCGCCGATTTCCAACCCTCGCTTTATCCTCAAAAAGTCGGCCAGGAATTGCCGCCGTATTTGTCAGCGCAGTCGGTGGACGCTATCGACTTGGCATCAATGGTGCCGCTCTATCAGCTCAATCCTAATGAGCGGTTACACCCTGCCTCGATTACTAAACTAATGACGGCCCTGGTTGCTCTGGACTATTACCAGTTAAATCAAGTCTTGACCGTCCAGCGGTTGGGAACACCGGAAGTCGGGGAGTCAGAAATGGGTTTGGCGATCGGGGATCGGATCAGTGTCGAGGGTCTACTTTATGGTCTTCTGGTTCCGTCGGGTAATGACGCTGCCTATACTTTGGCGGACAACTATCCCGGAGGCATTGAAAACTTTATTTACTCAATGAACAAGAAGGCAGAAAATTTGCACATGGATGATACTCATTTTGCCAATCCCAGCGGTCTTGATGACCCCAACCACTATACCACCGCCCACGATCTGGCCCTTCTGACTGTCCAGGCCTTGAAAAATCCCCTGATTAACCGGATTGTGGACACGGCCGGGATTACCGAAAGCGATGCCACCGGCCAGAAAAAGTTTGAACTGCGCAACGTCAATCAGTTTTTGGGCTACCTTTATGGGGCCGATGGTGTCAAAACCGGATTCACCGACCAGGCCGGCCAGTGTCTGGTCAGCTCTACAACCCGCAATGGTCATCGGGTAATTGTAGTTTTATTGGACAGCCAGGATCGTTTCGGCGACAGCGGTCGCCTGATTGAGTGGATTTTCAGGAACTTCCAGTGGATTAATCCTGCTTCTAATTAAATCTCAAGCGCATTCGAATTCCTGCTACGTCTTTATCCCGTTCGAAAACTGGCAGGGTTGCTCCGCGAAAAACGCTGCCTTCCCCAAACCGGTTGTTTACCAAATCAGCCGCCGCTGTGATTTTTTCCGCCACATGCCGGTCTGCCAGTAAACTAATATTTGTCTGATCATGTTTTATCAAACCACTGACTCCGACTCCTACCGATCTGATTGGCTCCGTCCGGTTAATGCCAGCAAGGATCTTTTGGCCGATGGTAAAAATCTCCCGGCCGTCATTGGTGTAATAGGTCAAGGTTTTCTGTTGACCAAAACCAGCCAAATCAGCCAGGCTAGCCCATGTGTGCACCACTTTGCCGGAAAATCCGGCGGCCCGCATCCGTCGACCCACTTTTTCTGATAAGTAAAGCAGCACAGAGTAAACATAATCCCGATCCAGAGTCGCTTTCGGCAAAGTCAGGTTGTGGGAAAAAGATTTTTCTTCTGCCGCTTCCTCGCTTCTGACCAGTGGTGAATCATCAATTCCCAAGGCCATATTCCTAATGATTTCTCCCCGCACCCCAAAAGCTGCCACTAAATATTCAACAGGAACTGCTCGTAACTGGGCGACACTATAAATGCCCATGCCCTGTAAGTGGGTCAGTACCTTTCTGCCAATGCCACAAAAGTCATCCAATTTTGCCGAGAGCAGCATGTCATCCAAATTAGTGTCATCAATAATCGTCAGCCCATCCGGTTTTTTCTTTTCTGAGGCTAACTTCGCTAGAAGTTTGTTTTTAGCAATGCCAACCGAGCAAGTGACACGAGGTCCTATTTTTTCCTTGATCTCATCTTTAATTTTTAATGCTATCTTGATGGCTGCTTCCGTGTCATTCTGAGCGGATCCGCCAGTTGGCGGAGGAGTCGAAGGATCTGGTTTCAAGATATCTGATATCTCCAAAAAGGCCTCATCAATGGAAAAGATTTCCACCAGTGGGGTATGACTACGGAAAATTCCAACTAGCCTTCGGCTGACGTCCATATATTTTGCCGGATCGCCGGGGATAAAAATGAGCGACGGACAGAGTTTCTTGGCTTCCCACGTGGTCATGCCGGATTTGACACCAAACCTTTTGGCTTCGATGGACGCTGCCGCCACAATTGAGTGAATATGCGGCCGGCCCGAGACGGCAATCGGTTTGCCCAACAGGGCAGGATTAGCCTGTTGCTCAACGGTGGCAAAGAACGAGTTCATATCAATATGGAGAATTGTTCGGTGCATAGAAAAATCTTACTCAACGCCAGCCCATGTTTTCCCTAAGGTCCAGGTAAGATTGTGATTGTCGAAGAGTAATTCATAGGTAGTAGCACCAGAAACCACCGAGAAACAGAGTAGAGTGTCGTTGCCTCGTTTCTCCCGATGTTCCAAATTAATAGAATCCACCTTATATTTCCGGCCGCGCCAGAGGAACGAGTGGGGGATCGCCTGGCCATTTTTGAACAGTACCGCCGCCTCGACACGCTCGTTAATATCTTCATACATAAGTTACTACTAAATTAGCCGAAAGAAGAACGAAGATCAAGAGTGACAAACTGTAACATATGCTAACCGGGGTAGAGCAGGGGAGTCAGTCAATAAAATTGTAGTAAAATACTACCATGACAATCAGAACCACAAGTGCTGGGCAGACGCGGGAATTTGGTAAAAGCTTCGCTAAAAAGCTAACTGGCGGAGCAGTCATTTGTCTTTATGGTAACCTGGGGGCTGGGAAGACCACCTTGGTCCAAGGGATCGCTAGGGGATTGGGGATCAAAAAAAGAGTCATCAGTCCCACCTTTGTCCTAATGCGACAATATAATCATCTTTATCACATTGATCTCTACCGGCTGGAAACCGTCGAGGATACCACAGCCTTGGGTTTAGAAGAGCTGTGGTCTGATCCGGCGAATATACTATTAATAGAGTGGCCGGAGAAAATCCAACAACTTTTGCCAAAAGATCATTGGGAAATCAAGTTAACATCAATCGGGGAGAATGAAAGGGAAATTTCCTATGAAGCTTTTCATTGACACATCATCTAATCAACAAACCGTTGTCCGGCTGGACAAGGCGGAGCTGAAGCGTGGCCCAGAAGCGGCCCATTCCCAGGTGGTTTTGCCCATGATCATGACGCTTTTGAAAAAACGCAAGGCCAAAATTGCTGATATCACTGAGATCGAGGTCAATCCTGGCCCAGGAAGCTATACCGGTCTGCGGGTGGGGGCCGCCATCGCCAATGCCTTGGGTTATGTTCTACACGTTCCTGTCAACGGCAAACACCCAGACAAACTCGATATCGTCGAGCCTATATATAACTAATTACTAATTACTAATTACTATTAACCCAATTTGACTTCTCCCCCACTCCGATGTAATATAGTACTTACTATATGGAAACCCTGAGAAAGATCATTGCAGCCATTGTTGGGATTCTCATCATTATTGCCATTATTCTTCTGGCCAAATGGGTCGGTGACCAAGTCCGCGAAAAGTTTTTGACACCAAAATCGACAGTGACTGTCCAGCAAACCCAGCCAACCGAAAACCCAACCGTTGAGGCGACATCTTCTTCCACTGCCACTTATTCTGCCATTCCCCAAACCGGACCCAAAGAAGAATCCTATGCTTTGTTTGCCTTCCTGGCCATTGCCGGCCTGGCCTCCATTAAATTAGCTCACAGCTTGTCCTAAGGCTCCTGAAGAAAAAACTTGACATTCCTGTCCACTGGCCTATAATCGGCTTAAGGGTAACTGAAAAGCGTTTCTGCCCGGCGGAAAAAACCTATGCCGGTAGTAAGTTTTCGTTCCTATATTTTCCCCACATCTAAATCCTCGGTTTATCATTCTCATTCCCGAAAGATCCCTAACTGAAGGGGGGTGAAAAAATTTGAAGAAAATCTTAATGAGTCTGGCGTTAATCGTCTTGGTTAGCTTTACTACGGTTGGAGCGACTAGGGCATATTTCAGCGACTCGGTAACCCTAACTGGTGTTACTGTGGCGACTGGAGACGCCAATATTAAAATAAACAACCTAGGTTCTTCTGGTTGGATTGATGCCCTTACTTTGGACTATCAAACTCAATGGGCAACCAGATGGGATGCTGGTGGGTGGTATCGAGACTATTTCACTCTGGAGAATCCCATAAAGTGGTATCCAGGACTGGAAAGAGGCGATGGTTTCTATCTTGGAAACTTCAGCTCTTCCAGAATTGGTTTAGATCCGGTTTTGAGTCTAACAAATTACTCAGAGACTAAAACAGGAATGAACAGTGCTTTCTTGCTTCGGGTAACCGGAGGTGGAGCAGATTCTGGCTATCAAACCTTGGCATGGTGGCAAGGGCATACATTTGCCTTGCCAACTATAGCTTGGTGTGCCGCTCCTGCTTGGAACACTTGCGGGACAATGGGAGTGGAAATGAGTCTGAAAATGGACACAAGCGCTGGTAACTCCTTGGAAGACGGATCGATGTCCTTCGATTTAGGAGTGAATGCGGCTCAGACCCATTAATCTATGTTGTCAGTTCAGTTGCACAAGATAGATCCATCTTGTGCAACTGGCTGAATTTAAAAAACAAGGCATGTTTCAGAGCAAATTATTGAATAACAAAATGACTAAATTTTTAAAATTAATTGGCACCATTCTTTATGGAAGTATTCTTCTTGCTTTAATTACTATCGGTGCATTGGTGGGAATTTCTGCTACGAATATTCCCGCAGGAGTAAAGCTTTATACTGTCCAAAGTGGATCTATGGAGCCAGTAATTCATGTAGGCAGTTTGGTAGTCGCTCGTCCTTCTAAGGATTATCAACGGGGAGATATAGTTACTTTTAAGTCTGAAAAAGACAGGTTGGTTGCTAATCCAAAATCCACGACCACACACCGGATTTTTGATATTCGTACCACTGAAGGAATTGAAGAGTATATTACCAAAGGTGATGCTAATGCCACCGCGGACCTGTCTTTAACAAAAAAAGATTTGGTTTTGGGAAAAGTGTTTTTTTCCATTCCTTTTCTCGGCTATCCGGTAACTTTTGCCAAAACAAAAGAGGGTTTAATTCTCTTGATCGTCATTCCCGCAACCCTGATCATTTATAGCGAATTAGTAAATATCAAAGATGAGGCCAAGAGGCTTTTGAAGGAAAGACGAGAACGAAAATTGAGTCTTAGTGAAAAAATCGAATTAGGCGTAGGTGAAGAAGAGATAAAAACCGAGAGATTTTATAAACGACTATTAACAAGATTACCTTGGCCCAAATTAACAGTTCAGCCTAAGAAGAAAAAAACATTATGAGATCAAGAGTCATTAAATTACTTTTGCTATTTCTTGTCTTAGTTTTCCCACAAATCGGAGATAGCAATTCCTATTTTGTTGACTCAGCAGGTCTCTCAAATATTACAGTAAAGACTTCATGCTGGGTCGCACCAAGTGTGCCGACCCTGATCTATCCTCAAAATAACACTTACGCTGGCGCTGGGTCAACTTGGGATCTTAACCCCTATCTGGACTGGGATGATTCCACCACTTCTTGTCCTTTGCCAACGACAATCACCTATCAGTATCAATCCGCCCATGACAGCGGTTTCTCCGGCATTGCTTACAATTCCGATTGGCTATCCAACTCACAAATTCCGGCGTCGGGAACTCCCGAGGGAACATACTATTGGCATGTTCGGGCCAAAGACAACTTTGGCAACACCAGTGCTTTCTCGGATGCTTGGCTGGTGGTCGTTGACAGGACAGCACCTACCTCAACAATTGACTCCCCCCACCCAAATTCTAACGTGACTGGCAGTCCGATTCATATCTCTGGAACCTCTCATGACGCCTTTGGCGTGACAAATGTTAGTCTACTCTATTCCCAATATGTCTCTGGTGCTTGCCAATCCAGCTACGCACCGATTACCACTTTAACAAATTCTCCCGTTGCTAATGACTATGCTTGGAGCTACGACTGGATACCAAGCCTGGCAGACAACTACTGTATTAAGGCAGAAGCGACAGACAGAGCAGGGAATAAAGAAAACAGTCCAGTTGTGGAAAATATCTCATACAGGATAGTCAGTCCCTCTGCCAGTCTTGCTTTTTCGGATGCAAACCACATCGTCATCGGTGCGGCCAACATTGCAAACTTCACATCTCTGACCTACCAATTAACCTATGATACCGATTCCACTCCTCAGGGTGTCATTGGGAAGGTGGATCTTAGCGGTAGTGATCACTTCGAGAAAGAAATTCTCTTGGGTACCTGCTCCACTGACGGCACATGTGTCTATCACCAAGGTGTGCATAATTTTCAACTCACCGTCACCTTGATTGCCCCAGACAATAGTTCGGCCGATTTAGAAACTACCTTATGAAACTAGCCCGGCCGATACTGCTTTTGGTTTGCTTTCTCCTGACTGGTTGGCTGTCTTTGCCCAAAGCAGCCTTGGCAACCACCCAAACTGACGGCGATTTACAGGTAACCTCTGACAGTCCGCTTTTCCCACCTTCGGTTCTCTGGTATCCCGGTCTGGAACAGACAAAGACTATTACTGTCACTAATTTTGGGAGCGCCACTCATACTGTTTATGTGCAAGCGCTTAACACTCTTACTACCGCCGGCAGTGATTATCCGACGGTCTTATTATTTGGCGTCAGCGAAAAAGGGGTAGTTCGTTATGGCTCAGGGGACACCTCTCTCCAGGATTTTTGGAACGCTGGAGCGATTAATTTGTCCGATTTGGCCGGCGGCGCTGCTACCAATTATGATGTGCAAATCTCACTGCCTTCCTCAGCCGGGAATTCATATCAGAGAAAAACAGCTATCTTTGATTTGCGGGTAGGCTTTGCCGGAACAAGTGATCAGGTAACTGTCAGTGGGGGTGGTGGAGGCGGGGGCGGAAATCCTTCTGCCCCGGTGTGCAATGATACCAAACCAGGTTCGGCACCGACTTTAACCAGTGTGGTTGCCGGGGTTAACAGTGTGACCTTATTCTGGACAACAGCTTCTGACCCAGTGACCTACTATTTAGTAACCTATGGTGCTTCCTCTGGAGCCCAAACCTATGGTAATCCCAACGTTGGAGGCCAGGGAACAACCAGCTACACTGTTTCCGGACTTTCCGGTGGGACAACCTATTATTTTAAGGTTCGTGCCGGTAATGGCTGTATGCCCGGGGACTATTCTAACGAGTTGTCAGCTGCTCCGCTTGGCGGATTTTTGGCGGGCCCAGCCGCAGGGTTCGCACCTGGGGTTTTGGGTGAAGCCACCCCATCAGCTCAAGCTACACCCAGTGCTGCCCAGGGAGAAGTTCAGGGCGAAGCAACCAGCAATCCGGTTTCTCCAGAGCCTCCCGGTTTTCCAGGGCTATGGGTATTACTCTTATTCTTGCTGCTGTTGGCTGCCTTCGTCTATGTGAAGAGACGGCGCAACCAGTGATGCCGGGCGATATACAGTTTAGCCAATTCCAACAGCAAAACTCCGTGGAAATAGCTTCGTGAAAAAACTTGACAGGGGAGTGTCAACTTCTTTAAACTCAATTCCATTCACTTACCGAAATGAAAAAATTAGTCATCTTTGTCTTTTTGGGAATTCTTCTGGGATTAATGCTGCCAAAAACCTCCGAAGCTTTTTCTTTGCGTTCATTTTGGCTCCGGCCAATTTCTTTTCATTTTGCTACCTGTCCGACTGAAGGCGCGGGCGGGGTCCGCTGTCACGCCCGGGTGGTCACTGACCAACAAGGTAGACCGCAGGTTACCAATACATCCCCATCCGGCTATGGCCCGGTCCAATTCCAGACCGCCTATAATCTGACCGGAAAAAGCGCCTCGGGTCGAACACTAGCTATCGTTGATGCCTATGACCAGCCTAACATCGTCTCTGACCTGGCCGTCTATGACGCCACTTTTTCTCTGGCCACACCGTCAAGCTTTGTCAAAGTTAATCAAACCGGCGGTACGACCTATCCGGCCGTCAATCCCGGTTGGGCGCTGGAGATTTCTCTGGATGTTGAAGCGGCCCATGCCGCCTGCCCCGATTGTAAACTGCTCTTGGTCGAAGCCAACTCCGCCAGCTATGCTGATCTGATGGCGGCCGAAGATGAAGCGGTGGCCTTGGGTGCCAATGTAGTTTCCAATTCCTATGGTTCGCGCGAATTTTCCGGCGAAACTTCCTATGATTCGCATTTCAATCATCCCGGCGTGGCCTTCACCTTTTCCTCGGGCGATTCCGGCTATGGGGCAGGGTATCCTGCCTCTTCAAGATATGTC
>CAZQWX010000012.1:0-3629 GCA_964597255.1 uncultured Gammaproteobacteria bacterium
GGGGATGGATCACCTCCTTTCTAAGAGGTTATCACGGTGGTCCGCCATAGGCGGACCCAAACAACTCTCACTTTTGCCAGTTAGTGATTAAACAAATTGGTAGTTTCTACCACTTTTTGAAAGTCAATAAACGATGCAAATTGGTGCGAATATAAAGTAGAGAATTATTTTATATGCGAATAGTTTGTAAATAAATTAGTCCCGCTGATGGCGGGGCTTTTTTGTGGATTGACAAAGCTTTAAAAAGACTGAAAATAGAGATGATGACGAAATTTGACCCAGTTGAAGAAGTCAAAGCAGGTTGGGAGATTTTCAAACCTGGGATAGGAATGTTGTATGGGTCCTATGCTTTGATGGTTGGAGTGCAGATTGCCATGCAGGTTGTTGTATCAATAATGCAGTGGCTGTTAAGCCAGTCTGGATCTGCTACTGATGTGGCTTTAGTTTCAGTTATTCTTAGTTTGGCGTCGTCAGTAATTAGTGTTTGGTTGGGATTGGGATTGATCAGAATTGTTCTGGATCTAGTTGATGGCCATAAGAGCGAACTTACGCGACTGTTTTCCCAGAGCGGGGTGCTTGTGCAGGCGATTATCGCTGGCATTTTGAGCGGGCTGATAATTGCGATTGGATTTATGCTTCTTGTGATTCCAGGAATTATTTTTGCCATGAAATTACAATTTGTGAGTTCCTTGATCATCGATAAGAAATTGGGGCCAATAGCAGCGATTAAAGAAAGCTGGCGGATAACAGACGGGTCGCTGGGGAATTTGTTTATTTTTCTAGTACTACTCCTAGTGCTGAACTTTGTAGCGATGCTTTTGTTGCTGATCCCTCTATTGATAACGTTGCCAGTTTCCTATGTCGCTTGGGTTTGCGTCTATCGGAAGTTATCTCCAATCGGAGGCTTGGAGGGGAAGACGCCTTAGGGCTAGCATTTGCTTCGCAAAAGTCGAAGGCATGGCCTTTTTCTCTTGAGGCCTGGGCGGGATTTGCACCCGCGAGTAACGGTTTTGCAGACCGCCGTGTTAGCTACTTCACCACCAGGCCAGTGGGCTTATTTTACCAGAGTGGGACTAAAGTTTAATGGTGGAACCCGGAGCGAGGTTCTCGGAGAGGAGTTTTTTACTGATGTCATCCTCGACGGTGTTTTGGATATAGCGAAAGACGGACCGGGCGCCAAAGCTGGGGTTATAGCCTTCTTTGATAATACGATCCACAAGTTCGTCGGAAAATTCAACAGTGATTTTCTTCTCGGCCAGTCGTTTGGCGACGCCGGCCAAAATTTTTCTGGCGACGGCTTTCATTTGGCTTTCATCGAGGGGTTTAAAGACAATCACGCCGTCGAAACGGTTGAGGAATTCTGGAGAAAAGATATTTTCTTTTTGGACATAATCAATGACCTTGGTAGTAAGATCGTCGGGGGTGGCGTTGTGAGTTATCAATTCTTGGATAAATAAGCCGCCGGCATTACTGGTGCCAATAATAATATTTTGTTTGGCGCTGATTTTCTTGCCTGAGGCATCAGTGAGATAACCCTCATCGATTAAGGTGAGGAATAGGTTGAGAATAATTGGGGGTGCCTTTTCAATTTCGTCGAGGAGAAGAACGGCAAAAGGATTGTCTTCAAGGGCAGAGGTGAGTTGGCCATGGGGGTTGGTTTTGGCGGAACCGATAAGTTTTTCTAAACCCTCTTCGCCTTGGTATTCACTCATATCGAAGCGAACAAGGCGCGATTCGCTGCCGAAATAAGCCTCAGCCAGAGTTTTAGCGGTTTCAGTTTTGCCGACACCGGTGGGACCAAGAAAGAGGAAGGTTCCCAGGGGTTTATTACGCTCGGAGATGTTGAGGAAGGACCGGCGAACGGCTTTGGCCAGAGAGGAGATCGCTTCGTCTTGACCAATGATCCGTTGGTGGAGAATGGGCTCGAGATTTTGGAGCTTTTCTTTTTCACTTTGATTCATAACACCGATCGGGATGTGGGTTTTTGCAGAGAGATATTGTTGGACATCCTGGCCCCCAAGGGTCTTCATATGGGGATGTTCTGACTTAACAGCGGTTACTGTCTCGTCGAGAATGTTGATAGACTTTTCTGGAAAAGGAACTGAGGAGACAAAACGATCGGCACTGACGATGGCTTCTTTAATGGCGCTGTAAGAAATTTCGACCTTATCTTTCTTCTCGAGCACTGGGACAATGGATTCTTCCATTTCTTCATAAACTGTTTCGATGTCAGGGGGATTGACAATTAACGAGGTAAATAGTTTAAGGAGATTGGAATTGGTGGAGATGTATTTGTCATAAAGCTGCTGGGTGGTTAAACCGATAATGCGAAGTCTACCGTCGGAGAGGGTTTGAACAAAGATGTCATTGAGGTCCAGGCGTTCGCCTGAGGTTTCAAGGTATTTGTCAATGTCGTCAATAACCAGAATAACATTGCCGGCCTGACGACCCTCCTCGAACAGATCAAGGACGATTTTGCGCTCCCCAGCAGGGGAGGGATCTTGGGAGATGACGGATTTAAGATCAATAAAAATTGTCCGGGAGCCAGCCAGGCTTGCGGGAACGTTGCCGGAGAAAAGCCGGCGGGCGAACTCGTCAACAATGGCGTGACGGCCGACTCCAGGTTCGCCAATGACAATACAACTGTTTTGGATTGACTTGGTGATGGCCTTTTCCAGAAGATCGATTTCTTTGTCACGACCAACAACCTTGGGAAACTCGGTCAGAGTTTGACCCATCTGGTATTTATCGAGTTCATTGGTATAGCCATAAGACCAACTGGCACCAAAGCCCTGGATGCGGGTGATAGAGTCTCTGTCCAACAGGTTGACAATGGGGTTTTCATGGAAGCTATCAGACCACTGGCAGACACGTTTGATGTCAGTTTCGTCAAGAAGTTTGCCCTGAAGAAGATCGTGGAACGGAACAAAGTTTTTAGCATAGTTATAGAGGAGGTCGGATAACGATGTTGGAGTAGTCGAGAGGGAAAGAGCGGCAGTAGTTGTGGCGAGTGATTTGACCTCGGTGTATGAAAGGACAAGTTTTCGAACTAGAAATTGACCGGTCTGGGTTTGGGCAAGAAGGTGATAAAGAGTTGGGCCAGGGGTTTTTCGGGCCTGGTCTGTTAAATCGGTAATCCGGTTTAGACTTTGTTTATTGAGCAGAGATATCAATGGACAAAAGAGCAGAAAGATTAAATAGCAAGGAACGAGTAAGAAAATAGTGATGACGACAATCAGTAGGGCGAAAGTAAGGATGAAAGTTCGCAGAATGATGCCGATACCAACGGAAACAAGGTTAAAGGAGATGACCTCGCCAATCTCCGACAGGTTGATTCCTGGCTTAGTGTTTTTAATAGCCATGCGTTTGAATGGGGAAAAAAAGGTGCGCAAATGGTGAGGGATAGCAAAAGAATAGATCAGGAGGATGACGATGTTGGTAGCGACAGTAAGACCTTTTGCGGGCAGATCCATTAGTTTAACGATACCAAAAAATAAGGGTAGATGCTAGAATGTCAGGTGTAATTGGGTGCGTAGTTCAGTGGTCAGATTGTCCTGAGTGGAAATTTTGGGCATTTAGTTCAGCTCCCGCCATTCGGCGGGATAAAGTCCGAACGCATTTCTAAAAAG
>CAZQWX010000013.1:0-4403 GCA_964597255.1 uncultured Gammaproteobacteria bacterium
TATTGGTACACATCCGATCAGCTATTGTCGCCCCGCGATACCTCCCTCCAAGCCGTAATCCACTCACCACAATCGCCCTGGTGATCCATAACGTCCCCGGTCTGGTCACTATCATTAGATCAATATCGGCATTCGCTTTTGCGTTTCCTACTGCCACTGACCCGGTTAAAAAAACCGCCTCCACCGTGGGGATATTTCTCAACCAAGCGACAACTTTCATTGCCTTCTCCAATTTATCCACCGAAACTTTTTCTCTTGCAGTCCTCAACCCTACTAATTTCTTTCTTCCCTTGAGGAAATAATAACCATTATTACTTTCTACCTTTCCCTCAAATCCGCATAAATCCGCTACTAATCTGCGGCCATTCCACTCTATCTCCCATAATTTGACCTCTGGCCAAGTTAATGGCCAATCAAACACATCCGAATAGCACATACCCAGAAACTGGTTGCGTGTTAGTCTCATTAAGGGGTATTATAACCTTGCTTAATAATTCTAGGCGGCGAGCTAGTTTTTTTGCAGCTTTCGGTTATAGCTGCCGAAACCGAGCGTACTGGCCAGAGCGGCGAAAGCGAAAAAAATTAGCGAGTCGACTAGATCAACTTGGATATGCAAAAAACCCTATCTCGTCTTCCTGAATGGCGCATTGTCGGTGTTCTGGCTGCCATTGCCCTGGCTTGGTATCTCCTCTCCATTTTCGGCTCCTTCCTGGCCATGTTTTCCGATCTTTTCATTATTATTATTCTCTCCTGGATTCTTGCCTTTATCCTTGAGCCGCTAGTCATCAAGCTTTCTCACCAAGGTCTTTCTCGTATCGCTTCTGCCGCTGTAATTTATATTCTTATTGCCATTCTCGCTATTGCCGTGATTTCCCTCGCTCTTCCTGCCACTGTTTCTCAACTCTCCCAACTCTCCACCTCACTTCCGGCTATTCTACCCAATAATCCTGCTATCAGCTCTCAAATCAATGCCTTTCTAGCCAGTACTCTGTCCAACTCCGTTTCCCTCGCCACCAGCTTCGCCTCCACCGTTACCAGCTTATTTTTGGTCTTAATCCTCTCGTTTTATTTCCTCATCTCTCGTTCCGAAATTGCCAAATTTATCCACACCATCATCCCCGACAACTATGAAGAGGACTATGCCTTCCTAGAAACCGTCATCAACACTACCTTTGCCTCTTTCCTTCGCGTTCAGGTCGTCCTTGGTCTGGCTATAGGCTTAATTACTCTAGTTGTTTTCGCCATTCTTGGCATCCACTACGCCATATCGACAGCCATTTTTTCTGGTCTTCTGGCCATGATTCCTGTCGTTGGCCCACTCTTATCCATCATCCCCGTCATTCTTGCCTCACTTACGGTCTCTCTCCAAATGATGTTTATTGCTGTCATCATTATCGTCTTGGCCTCCCAACTGATTTATAACATTCTTTCCCCCAGACTCTTAGGTTCGGCTTTAAACATCCATCCCATTGTCGTTCTGCTTTCCTTCTTAGTTGGTTATCGCCTCGCCGGCATCTGGGGTGCCATCTTTGCCGTTCCCGTCGCTGCTGTCGTTGCCATCGTCGGCAAGGAACTAATTAGGCATTGGCAGGAAGAAGCGGACAAATAACCTCAGGGGTTCGGGTCCATGTCGCGATCCCTTTGGGTCGCATCTCAGCTATGGTAGTAACCTGGCCTTTCTCCTCTACCCAAGGCGCCATGTTCATGCCAAGCCATGTTATCATTCTCGTCAGGATGTCTTGGGACAAAATACGGCTGTGCAAACTCCGCTCGTCTCTTCTCAAATTCTGTAGCCACTTCCTCGCTAATAGCTTTCGAGCCACCAGTTGTCCTTTGGACCAAAGCATGCCAATCAGCTAATTCTTCAAGACTTGTTGTTCTGCTAAGAAGGCCTCTTAGCCCATCTCCTTTCTCCTGATCAGACATTCGTCCAGACTCCCTCGAAAAATCCGCTCGCTCTTCGTAGAACTCAGTGTTCTTTGAATGTGAGTCAAATCGTCTTTCCATATCCTTGACAACCCGTCCTTGCTCAGCAGTAGTCAATCCCACTGCTCCACCTCCAAACTTTTCTCTAACACGACGAGCAAATCCCGACATCCCAAACAAATGAGTAAGTCGATTTTGTTTTTTATAAGACTCTATAATCTGTAAAGCGCCAACCAATTCAATTGCCGACTCAGCCACGTCGTTATAATGCCGTAGCCCCATTTTCTGCCCCCCGCCCAAATATCTAAACCAGCCGCCTCTAGGTCGGTCTCCAGAGCTTGTTTTGTTTCTCCCACTGCCATCGCATACCTCAAACCAAATTCCACAACCTCTCTGTTGGAGTCCTCCTGCAGGCCCAAAAACCTGGCCATCGGTTCTAGCACCTCTCGATTAGCTTGTGTCAGATTTATCGACGGCCCATCACCTGCCTTACCAACTGCCCCAGGGTAACGCCTCCCAATTTCTACTGCCAATAACCCTACCTGTAGGGGCAAATGGGACGGAATATATGAATTTCTTGCTTCCGCAGTCCATTCATAAGAAAACGGGGTTTCTAGGCTACGTCTCGACTCGGGCGCAACTAATCTGTCTGCCATTCTGCTATGATAATAGTTCACTACTCTTCCACTAGTCAACCAGTCATGTCAAAAAACCACATAAACTAGATTGATTGTAAAAATTCTTCAGAGACACTACCTGAATTATTGTAGTCAAAAGTTCCGTGAAGGTGAGCAGTCGTTACTATTTCAACTCAGTAATTTTCTTATTTAACTTCTGATACATCTGCATCCTTGCTCCATCTATCTCATCTTTCGCAAAAACTGGCTTTCCATCCTTAGTAGGATTCACCATCTTAGTCGCCTCCTCTGGATTATCAGCCAATAACGTAAAAATTCTCTCAGCCTTATGGGCTCTATCAACGAAGTTTCTAGCGTTGATCCGATCCTGATCACTAAGACTGTCTTGAGTTGCAAACAATATTTGTAGGGCTTCGTTTTCACCCACCGCTCCCAAATCTGCTAAGGACTTCTTAAAATCTGGCAATCCCATCCCTTTAAGTTGGTGCTTCAGATTATCTAATTGGGGCATTAAATAACCATCTCCCGACGTACTCTGACTAGCAATTTCTCCCAGGAGTCTTCCCTCACTCCCAGACGGTTGGGGAGAAAAATGAATGTCTGATGAATAAATATTGCCCTCTGCATCTTGCAAATATTGACCATTATCACCGGTGCCACCAGCCAAAAATTTTAATAAGGCACCCCTAGCTACTGCCAACTCTTGAGTTCGTAATGCTTCTGATCCGTCCTCTGCAAATCCAATCTCCCCACCACCGAATCCCACATCCCTTATCCCATCAATAAACCTGTAAGCCACAAAGGGAGTGTCCCCTACCTTAACAAACCGTGTCTCAGCCATCGATGCATCAACTAACCCACCAACCTTCCAAGCCGTCTCTTCGCCCCTCAAACCGTCAACAATTGATTCATACATGGCTTGTGGATTTTCTTGGAAACCAAAAGTTGTTGCTTCTTGTAAAAACTCCCCCTCGGTTAGTAATTGCTCATTCTGACCGACCATAAAAGGACTGGTCTTAAGAAGTACTTTTCTCCCTTCTCCATCACGGGCTATCTTCATTCTTGAAACTTTCGCCTTGCCTTCATGAAGAAATCCTTTGGATTCCTCCTCATCAATCCTCAGACTTTTCTGATCAAAGTGGTCAACTCCACCGAGAGCATCGATTCTATCCTCTTGTCCGGCAATAGCCTTCAAAGTCTGGTCTGGATCCCCACCATGCTCGATTTTTCCTATGACAGACTTTTCATTCGGACCAACTGGCCTAGCCTCTTGTGCTCTTGCCTCTTTAGGTTTGGACTCGCCAGTCTCTGGAATTGAGATCTCATCACTTGACGTAGCCTGTGTCATTGCTTCCCTCCTACACTAAATTTTCTTCCCCTTACATTTTTTAGCAGAGTGCTAGCCTCATCCAGGCTTCCTCTTTTTATTAACACATCGACATGTTTAACCACTACTTCCTTAATCTTCTCGTCATAATCCTTAGACACTTTTAGCACCACAGGCACTAACTCCGCGAAATGTTGGTCAAAGGCCTGAACAACACCATAAATTTGGTTTGGTGACATGTGAGGATGCAAGCTATCTACAATATACTGTGCAATTTCTCTTGCCCTTTCTGCACTCATTTGTCCAGATCTCAACCGAGTCTCAATAATTTGTAGTATGTCCGTTTCAATCTTCTTTCTATATTCTTCTGTATCCATAGTTCATCGCCAGTATACCAAACTCCTGTTTCTTTTCTTGACAATTTTAATATCAGCTTATTATTGTCCACTCACTATCCCCGTTCTAATTCCATAACTCCCCAGCACCTGGCCCACCCCCGCCGCCACTGTTGT
>CAZQWX010000014.1:0-1898 GCA_964597255.1 uncultured Gammaproteobacteria bacterium
AAATTTCTTCCGGCGTCTCAATCTTCTTCTCCAACAACTCCTGAGACGTATAAAAACTCGCCACCCGGAAGGAATCCTCCAGTCCCAAAACCATCTTGCCACGGGCAAAATCCTTCGCCCGCTGGAGCTCTTCCGAGGTTACCCCCTTAGCACTCATCAATGCCAACTGCTCAATAATCACTTTGACGCCTTCTTCCACCGCATCGAGCCTGAGTCCTGCCTGAGTCACAAAATAGCCACAATCAGCAAACTCTTCAGCCCCTGAGTGGATGTAATAGGCCAAACCACGTTTTTCTCGCACTTGCATAAAGAGTCTGCTAGACATGTTCCCGCCCATTACTGTGGACAGCACTGATAGCACATACCGGTCCGGGTGCAACCGCGGATAGGCCCGCACGCCCAGGCACAAGTGCGCCTGGTCAGTTTCCTTATAAAACACCAAACTGGCCGGCTTTGTTTGTTTGCCTTCAAACTTATCGAAGGTGTTTCCTCCACCACTTTCGACAGCTCCAAAATATTTTTCCACTGATTTAGCGACCTTACCATCTCCACCACCAGCACCAAGATTACCGGCAATTCCGATCGCAATTGACCCACAATGATACATCTTGTCACGATAGCCCACGATCTCTGGTCGCCCAATCCGGGCCAAACTTTCCTTGGTTCCAGAAATGGTCATGGCTAATGGATTCTTTGGAAATAACAGACCCTCAAACAGCTCTCCGACTTTCTCCACCGGTTGGTCTTCAGACATATTTATTTCCTCGACGATTACTTTTCTCTCCCGCTCAATTTCCGAAGGTTCATATAGTGAATTAAGTAGGTTATCTGACAACACATCCAGCATCAACGGCAGATGTTCCGCCGCCGCTTTAATATAAAACCCCATGTATTCTTTGGCTGTAAACGCATTCCAGGAAGCTCCAATGGCATCCACTAGCGAACTGATTGCCAGACTGCTAGGTCGTTTCTTTGTTCCTTTGAACACCATGTGCTCCAGAAAGTGGGACACACCGTTGTTCCGCTCGGTTTCATACCGACTGCCGGTTTCCACCATCACCAACGCCGCAACGCTTTTTACCTGTGGCATTGGAACCGTAATTACTCGCAGACCAGAAGACAGAAGAGACTTGTTATACACGAGGAGATTTTATCAGAAGTACCGGAAAAATGGAACCAAGTTTTTATTCCGGCCCATTCAAGCGTGCGTATATTCCACATGTTGCTAATAGACCCAATACAAGCAGTCCAGCAATAGCTCCACCAGGAGCACCCGGACCTGATTCTCTCAACTTATCTATGACTCCAGAACCTTGCATAGCAAGGTATATTAGGCTATCAACACCAAACGCCACACCTGCAGCCAGAAATAAGCGACCAAGTGATGTCCCATTGCCCCGATTTGACTCGTGGTTTTTGGCCTGTCTAATAGAAACCCAGCTGTGCCCATTGGGATTAGATTCAGTACCACTGTTCTGTGCAGGCATGAAGCCATTTTCTCACACTATGGGCTAGGAGTCAAGGTCGTGGGGTTGGGGTTGGTGTCTGGCAACCAACAATAAAGTCTGTACAAAACGTATCTATCCCGATACCTAAAGCTGACCGCGTCGATGTTGGCATAATTGTGGGCGCAAACCGCCTAGTTGCATCTGTTCCAATCCCGCAAGCCACTGATATCAGCATCCCTAAAAGCAGACACCCACTCAACAACTGTCTACTGTATTCAATCCCATATTTATGTGTTTCGCTTCTAAAAGAGCTGTACATATTTTTATTACATAGACCCTTATCTTTGCCCCACCAAAACCGCAGCATTTTGCAGGTCGACATCAAAAACCGCACTCTTTGCTCGCCATTCACTGATCTTACTTCGTGTCCCACTCACTGCCCCACCAACA
>CAZQWX010000015.1:0-5384 GCA_964597255.1 uncultured Gammaproteobacteria bacterium
CTCCTCCAGCCCCTATTTATCAGGATGATCCAACTTTATCTGTAGGTCTTATTAACCAAACAGATACCGCACACTGGGGTGCCACCACCTATTTTATCCGTAAAGTTGTCCGCGGCAGTGACACCTTGATTAATGAAACCGTCCATTCCGACTACATTCCTTGGCCTGCCCGTTATCTCCGTGGCACCAAAACCTAGCAGTAATCCAGCAGATCCACCACCAACGTTGTCCAACCATAATCTCTCTGGCCCTCACCCTTACCTGTAAATGGATTATAGAATTCTCTAAACCCCGACCTGTCCACCATTTCCACCGTCCTTCTCGCCAGTTGCTTGGCCACCTCCCGATAACCACATTTCCACAGTCCTCTTACTAGAAACCAATTCGTATTTACCCATACCGGCCCCCGCCAGAGCAGTGCATTTTCATCCGGATTGAATGCCGCTTCGCTCCTGGAAACAAAGGCTACCGGATACGGCAACCAAAACTCTTCTGTGTTCACAAGGTGATCTTTTACTAATTTATCAACCATTCCTGCTGGAACATTATCCAGTATTAATGGAAACAGTGCCGAAATCGTTGCCACCCTATACTGCTCATGTCCGGAGCCTCGATGACTCACATCAAAAAACAGTTTCCGCTCAGGATCCCAGCAAACTTCCACAATTGCCTTCTCTACCCTTTTTGCCATCTGGTCATATCGCTCACTGCTTTTTTTCTTCCCCATCATCCTCTCTAACCTTGCCAATGCCCCTAATCCCTGGGCATAGATACAGTTGAACATCACACTCTCTACATTAAACAGATTACTATCCAAAATTTTCTTTGTACTCCAATCCCGTCGCCAATATTCCCACAGAAGTCTGTAAAACTGCCAATAAACCTCAATTACCGCCGGTCTCGCCTCTGCTTTTCCCAATAGTAGCCCGTCAAACGCCGGACTATCATCCGCCGCTTCCCATGGGTGAATAATTGACACTAAACCATCATCATCCGGATCCCGTTCGCGGGCCATCCAGTTGTAATATTTTTCTAACGCCGGCAAACATCTCTCAACAAATCCCTGATCCTTTGTTACTTGATACACTTCTTCCACGGCTGTCGCAACAACTGGCGGTTGAGTTAGATTGCTTCTCCTACCCGAAAACAACAATGGGTTAGGTAGTCTCTCTAATAACTCCTTATCTTCCCATCTGATAATACTCGGTAAAAAACCATCTCCACCCACTGCTGCCAACAAGGTTTCCAGCTCCCGTTTCGCTCTCTCCGGTTCGACCTTTGCCAACGCTATGGCATGAAATGACGAATCCCATAACCACTGGTGTGGATACTTTCCCCTGGCCGGACAGGTATAGTCATACTCCACCATCCTACCAAGTAATTCCCCTGTTCCCCTCTTATGATTCCTTGCCAAAACGGCCATTGCCTTGGCTTTCAGGTTCTCCACATCTACTGAAGAATATTTATTCTTCATGTTCTTAATCTTAGTTGCAATTTATCTTTATTTCCATGTCAGGGGATTCTGCCTATATCTTGATATAATCAACCCATGCTCATTCTTGGCATCGAAACCAGTTGCGACGAAACCGCAGCCGCTGTCATTCGCGACGGCACCACCATTGTCAGTCACGTCAAGGCCACAAGTTTCGACATCAACAAAAAATATGGTGGCGTTGTTCCTGACAAAACCGCCCGCGAACAGTTGCAATTCATTCTCCCAATTATCCATGAAGCTCTCGCCGCTTGCCCCGATGGCATTGATGCAATCGGGGTCACCTATGGTCCAGGGTTAATCGGTAGTCTTCTCATTGGTGTTGAAACTGCCAAGGCCCTGGCCCTTGCCTTAAATAAACCCCTGGTTCCGATTAATCATCTTGTTGGTCATATTTATGGCAACTGGCTCACTGCCACTGAAACTAAACTTACTTTTGACCTGCCAACAAACCCGCCTTCTTTTCCCGCCCTCGTTCTGATCGTCAGCGGCGGTCATTCAGAATTAATCCTCATGTCCGACCATGGCAAATTTAAACTCCTCGGCAGTACTCTTGATGATGCCGCCGGTGAATGTTTTGACAAGTGTGGCCGGGTTATCGACCTTCCTTACCCTTACGGCCCTTACATCGAAACCGCAGCTGCCAAGTCCACTGGCAAGATTAAACTAACTCTCCCTCGCCCGTTAATTCATCACCGCAACTGGGATTTTTCTTTCTCTGGTCTTAAAACTGCCTTTCTCTATGCTTTTAAAGATGCGCAGGTCAAGGGCATCGCCACTGAAGATTTTAAAGCCGCCCTGGCTTTTGAACTCCAGGAGGCCGTCACCGATATTCTTGTCTCCAAATTTTCTCGTGCCGCCAAGGAGTTTAATATCTCCTCTCTTATTGTCGCCGGTGGTGTTGCTGCCAATAATCGCCTTCGCGAAAAACTTCGTTCTACTCTGAACTCTGAACTACCAACTACTAAACTGTTTATTCCTCCACTCCAGCTCTGTACCGACAATGCCGTCTACATTGCTTCTGCCGCTTTTTTCAATTATCATCCGCAGTCTATTGCCAAGATTACTGCTGACCCGGGGTTGAATTTCTAGCTTTTCTTGGGTCGTCCTCGTTTGCGCGAAGTATATTCAAAGGGTAATGCCCGCTGTTCAACAATCACCGGCTGTTTATACGCCAACACGGTTGCTCCCAGAGCAAACATCACCAAAATTAATTTCACCACTAGTCCAATCATTGGGACCAAGCCCAAAAGCGTAATTAAAAACAGTCCCAAGACCAACGCCCAACCCCGTCTCTCCCCAAACTTCGACAGTAAGATTTTTCTTCCCAGGAAAAACGCCGTCAGATATTGCGCCAACAACCAGCCAATGTACGCCAATACCACCAACACCACCGCTACGGGAATTCCAATAATTGTCAACGAGAACAACACCACCAAAACCGGCACCATCAGAAGAATTATGACTCCCCATCCCAAACTGGCATATGGCCGGTTTTCAATCGCCATCGCCACTTTCTCAAACCCCCTTGGAAATAGCCCTAACAAAACAAATCCCACCAACGCCGACACAAAAAAGCCCAACACCTCTGTCACTGGCTTTATCTTGTCATAGGTTGACAAAACTGTCCGCGCTCCAAAGAACCGGGGATAACTGTCGCTTTGCACACTTTTTTGATAAGCAATGCTTCCGCCCACTGTCGCTCCCGGTTCCAAGACTACCTGGCTATTGCCGGTATATTTCAGATCTCCCGAGACTGATGCCCTGGGTCCAAGAAGAAATTGTTGGTCCGCCACCACAAAGGCTTCATTCCCCACTGTCGAATCCAAATATAATCGACTTCCAAAAAATCTGAATCCCCGGCCCACGCTTGGCGTCGAAATTTCCATGTTCGCTGCCGTCGCCAAGAGACTTCCCCCAATCGTCGCTTGTCTGGTTACTATGCAGTTTGCACACACCACCGCTACATTTCGCCCCACCGGCCCGTTCAGATTAACATCGCCCCCAATAATCCGGATGCTATTTCCCACTTCTCCATTCACATTGACTTTCCCGCCCAGCACAAACAGATCCCCATCAATTTTCCCGTTCACCGTCACCAGTCCCCCAGCTAGGTAAGCGTCACCTTTAATCTCTCCATCGACTTGAATCGTTTGTGCCGCCCGCACAAAATCCGAGTCAATAACCGTCCCTGAGGCAATTAGTTCATTCTCTCCTTGGGCATAAACTGGCCTCGGCAAAAGCCCCATTAATAACCAATAACCAATAACCAATAACTTAAGTGCTCTTCTCATTTACCGCGATATTATGGGTCACGCTTGACTTTGTCAAGCCTGAGCAGGAAAATCAGATATATGAAGGGAATTCACCTCTTATCTTTCATCGGAAACGGCCCAGAAACTCGCGGTGCAGTTTTGGCCCAAACTAGTGGCAGAGAAATTAGAAAGGCTGCAAAGCCAAGAATAAACGCTACGTCATCCACCCAACCAGAGAGGACATTACTAGACATCGAAGCAGAAATAAAATCGCTAGTTGAACAGACTCAAGGAAATTAATAACCCTCTCTGCTAAAATAGCCCCATGGAACCCAAATATAATCACACCCAGGTCGAATCACGCATTTATCAGATATGGGAAGAGGGTGGCTATTTCACACCTAAGATAGATACAACCAAAAAGCCGTTCACCATTATTCTTCCTTTACCTAACGCCAATGATCCAATGCACATGGGTCATTGCTTATTTGTCGTCGAGGATATCCTCGCTCGCTATCATCGCATGCAAGGTGACCCCACCCTCTGGCTCCCTGGTGGCGACCACGCTGGCATCGAGACCCAGTATGTCTTTGAAAAACATCTAGCCAAAGAGGACAAATCTCGTTTCGACTTCGATCGCAACACCCTCTACCAAATGATTTGGGACTTTGCTGATAAAAACAAAAATACCAATAAGGACCAGATGAAACAGTTGGGATTTTCACTTGATTGGACCCGCTATCACTACAGTCTCGAGCCAGAAATCGTTTCGTTAGTCCTGGAAACATTCCGCAAACTCCATAATGATGGTCTAATTTATCGCAGTGAACGCATCGTCAATTTCTGCACACATTGCGGTACTGCTTTCTCTGAACTTGAGGTTAACTATGTTGAGAAACAAGACTTCCTCTATTATCTTGACTATGGTTCCGTAAAAGTTGCCACCACTCGCCCAGAAACCATCTTTGCCGACGTTGCCGTCGCTGTTAATCCTAAAGATAAAAAGTACAAAAATTTCGTTGGTAAAAAGGCTACCATTCCCCTGATTAATATCGACATTCCCATTATTACCTCAGATAAGATTGAGACAGATTTCGGAACTGGAGCCCTTAAGGTAACCCCAGGCTATGATCCTGTTGACTTTGAAATTGGTCAGCAAAATAATCTGCCGATCCTAACCGTCTTCAATCGCCAGGGAAAAATGCTTGCCTCTGATCGTGTTCCCCAAGAACTAGTCGGACTAAACATTAAAAATGCCAGAGAGAAAACCCTGGAATTGCTCAGAGCTGACGGAAAATTAATTAAAGAAGAACCACTAGCCCACTCGGTAGGTACTTGTTATCGCTGTGGCACAACAATTGAACCCATGGTTATCCCCCAATGGTTTCTCAAAATCGAGACATTAGCTAAACCAGCTATCAAAGCTGTTAAGGAGGGCAAAACAAAGATCTTCCCTAAGAAACGTTTTGAGAAACTTTATTTTGATTGGATGACAAAAATCAAAGATTGGAATATCTCCCGCCAAATTGTTTGGGGGCCACGAATCCCCGTTTGGTACAACCTTTACGACAACCCATCCATTCAAATCAGCTTTATTAATAAAAACGGTGACAAAGTTTCCGGCGAGTGGTTCAAAT
>CAZQWX010000016.1:0-7118 GCA_964597255.1 uncultured Gammaproteobacteria bacterium
GCATACAACGGCACGACTCTGGGCAGTTCTTTGGCCGTCACTTCCCTAGCTTCAGCCTGAACGTAAAGTCCATCCGCCTCATCCGGCCCGGCTTGCGAGTTGAACAGTGTTATCGCAACTGACGGATTTTCGGCAATCAGCTTTGAATGCCGCGCCTGCCGCGGTGAATACCAATACAAATTATTCTTCGCATCAGCCACAAAGAACAGCGGCGACACCCACGGTTGACCGGTTTTCGAGGCCGTTGCCAAGGTCATATACTGGTTTTGTGCAATAAGCTTCCTAACTCTGGCTTGTATCATGGCGCCACTTTACATCCCATGCCATTAGTTGTAAAATTGTTGTGCAAAAAATGAACAACACTACCATAGACCCACAAGTACTGAAACTTGCCAGAGAATTCCTAAGTAAATTGGGCTTCGGTGTGGAGGAAACTCGACTCTATATCGCCCTGGTGGAAAACGGGCCATTAACACTCCTCGACGCCTCCAGAAAAAGTGGCATTGAACGCACGAAACTCTATCGGTCAATTGATAATCTTGCTGAAAAAGGTCTTATCCAGGAGGTACCTGCCTACAAACACACAACCATCGAGGCTGCTGACGTGAGTAGTCTAGAAATGCTGGTCCGTCAACGAGAAGTCGAAAACAAGTTTCTCTTAGATTCACTACCAACCTTCGCTAAGGCCATAGGATCGTTTCAGAACCCCTACTCCGGCAGCCACGTCACTTATTATCACGGACTTGAAGGTATTAAACAACAAACTTGGCACATGCTCCGGTGCAGTGAGTGGCCCTTCCGAACCTATTCCTGTAATTTCTGGAGTGAGCTTTTCGGCGAACGGTTTTCCCTCAGACTCAACGAAGAACTAATTACCCACAAGTTTAAGGTGCACGATCTTTATTCTGACGAATATATCACCTATAAAGAAAACTACGCTCGTCAATTTGGCAAGCCCCCAGGTAACTGGAGCTTCTGGATATCACGCTTTATAAGTGAAAAAATTCTGACCGTCCACATGAATCTGGATGTCTATAACGACGTCATCGCCTATTATTACTGGCAAAACAATGAGATCTTTGGCGCGGAAATCTACAGTGAACGCGTGGCCAAATTCCATAAGCAGATGCACGATATTGTCTGGAAAATGGCCAAACCCCTGGGCCACTTCGATTGGAGAAAACCAGCCGAGACCTGGAAACCGATTAAATAAGCTTATTTCTCCTTAGTTTCGTCTCCCAGGTCGAATTCCACATCCCTCGAGGTATCAGTTGGCGGCACATCAGCCCGAAGCCTAAACTTGCTAGAGAACAGCACTGAACCATTTTCCTCAACCCTAACCTCCTGTCCATCAGCCTTACGCACCCTATACCACCCCAACGGTATTTCCCCCTTGTCATTCTTTTCATAGCCTAGCAGGCGCCCTTGGTCAGTTCTCTCACCAGTTGGGTCATCATGAAAATCTACAATTATACCGTTCTCCTCGCGCAGGTCAGCCTTTCTTATCAACTTCACCCCCGTCTGGTCTAAATGGTCAAGTTTCCCGTCACCAAAGGCCACTCTAATTCTATTCGGGCTCTCGTCACTCGGACCCACCAACCAACCAATTTGACCAAACCTTGGTGAGCCAACGTTGCCCTTTACTACCAGATGATCCCCACCTAGAGCTCGCAGTTGGTATCCCCTAACGTACTTCGCCATACGCTTATCCCCTCTCGGCTCTCCCCCAACCAAACTATCGCTAATATCCAATGCTCCCAACTGGCGATAAAGCTGCACAGAGGGATCCACCGGAACACCTCCTTGTTCCATCGCCTCGGGTACAGACATCAGAGAATGTTTATCGGGAGTTGAGTTGCTTTCATCACCCATTCTAGAATCATTCTAGCAATAACCCTGTCCAATTCAAGAACCATTCTAGTCGGCAACATTAGTCAAATCAGAAACTCCGCCCAATCAAAAGGGGCTTCCGGCGCCGGAAAGGGCTAATAACCTTTTATAATCCTGCCCACAACGCTTCAAACTGAGCGCGAAAGCTTTTGACCAGCTCCGGATCAGTGATGATGACTGCAAAAGGCGCAGCCTTGCCATAGGACACCAAAATTGCCCGATCGGCAGACATCATCATGTCACTTTGACTAGCCTCAGTCAGCTTCAAAAACTTAACCGCGTTTACGGTTGCGTCTTTGGTCTTAGCATATTCCCGATTCTCACGATTATCCGGGAGTATTTCCCGAGTTTTAACCACCCCATACAGCTTCGGGCTATACTCCTGGTCAAAGAAATCACCGATTATACCCTTGTAATCGTCAGCCAGGCACACAATATCCAGGCTGCCGCTTTTCAGCGATTCCATATAAGCCTTCTTAATCCCATTGGCTCCGACAAGAATTTGTACGTTATCCATAATTCTCACCTCCTTCTAGAAACAGTTGATGAGTATGCGAATTTACTGTTTCTTGAACCCGGCAAAGTGACTGCTCGAAGGCATACATACAATGCATGATTCGAACAGGAACGACGTCGGGTCTGTTTTACATCTTGTCCACACTATGGACTTTGATCTGTCGGTATGGTATATTTGAACTTGTTATTTGTCTAACCGCCGTCCAAATGGTGGACCAGAAGCTCACCGACTTTCTCTCTAAGCTCGGCATTGACCCGGAAGGGACTAAAATATACCTAGCGTTAGTGGGCAAACCCGCCCAAACCGCCCAGACAGTTGCCACGGCAACAGCCATTCCCAAAACCACCGTCTATCGCCGCCTCGACGAACTGATAACTGCCGGCTTAGTTGACGAGCAGCTTGACGAGTACAAGAAAAGATATCTCGCCACTCCACCTGAATCTCTCCATCTCCTCCTGGTCAAAAAAGAAAGCGAGATCAGCCAACTACGCGCCGAACTGCCGGATATTACTAAACTCCTGGTTCCAGCCAACCAGGACCCGGAAACAAAGGTACTGTTCTACCGTGGTAAAGACGGCATTCAACAAATGAATTGGAATACACTCAAAACCCGCGGTGAGCTTGTTGCTTACACCTATCGCGCCTGGGAAGAAATCGTCGGGGTCGATTATGTCAAGAAATTTGCCGATGAATTAACCATGGCTAACTTTTCCGGCCGAGAACTTTATTCTGATGAATACCTAAAAAGCCGGCGGCAATGGGGCAAAGAACCTGTGGCATACTGGCCCCGCTGGCAAATCAGATACATCCCGTCGAAAATAATTGATATTACGCACCAGATGGATATCTACAATGACGTCGTTGCCATTTACAATTGGCATGAAGGCGAAGTTTTCGGGGTCGAGATTTATAACCAGAAAGTGGCTAATATGCAGCGCCAAATCTTTGATGTGTTGTGGAAAATGGGAAAAACCAATTTCCACTTGAAACTATAGGTTACAAGTATTATAATCGCTTCATTCGGGCTTATGACTATCACAGATCTTGAATCAGAACCGGTTGTTGCATCAGCAGCTATTGGCCCAGCAGAATCACCCACCGAAGCCGGCCAATCGACCGTCCAAATGGGACTACTGGCAACTGCCATAATCGGAGCCGGAACCGCGGTTATTCTTACTGCCACCAATAATTGGGACCACGCAGGGGAAGTTGGAAAATACATAGTCGAGGCCGGGCAATTTGTCTTCCAACACGCACCCGGAGTGATTGACACACTTAAAGACTTCACCTTCAGTCATCACGCAATGACTGCAGGAGCAATTGGTGGAACCCTAGCAATGTATGCAGAAAGAAACCGTACTGCAGGCCTCCCCATTACACAAAGGGCTGTCCCTGCAATTGAAGGAGCAATCGCCGGATTTGGAGGAACGTTCCTAGTGCAACATCGAGAACTTGTCTGGCAGTTCCTGGATTTCGTCGGCAATAAACCTTGGCTTATTGGCGGAGCACTTAGTTTGGCCACAGACATCACTAGGACGGTTCATCAAGAGCACTCACTTGGCCTCTTCACTCGGCGACACCTCTTGCGCAAGCTTGGTTATACAGTAAGTGGCATAGCTGGTGGAATAGCCTTGCAAAACTCTCACTCCACTTCCCCACTTGAGAATCTGATCAATGGCGCAGTGCCAGCTACCCTCGGCTTAGCCACCACCGAGCTTGGGCTCGCTGCATCCCACCTTCGCAAACAAAACAAACAGCAAGGAGAAGTTATTGCATGGCAAGGAGACAAACTAGGGAGAATTGAGCAAGTAATGCGCGAATAGCCTCAATTCTTTTTCGTTCCAATGATAGTCTCAACTCCCACTTCCTAGTGCTTGATCACTCGCTTCCTGTTGAGGTGTAGTATTTTGGTTTCCAGAACGAGCTATCCAACTACTTTAAGTAAATCAGGTACCAAACTTGTATTCTTCTATAAAACCAGTATTATAGGATCATAACTAAACTAGTTTCGACTGAGCAACTAGCAAGACAGGGTCTGAAATCTGCAATCAACATGGCAGAAAGAAATTCTGTAAACCCTAACTTGTCCAGAGAAGAACGGGAAGGCGCAAAAAGAATTGCCATCCAGGCCCAGATCCATCTCAAAGATCTCAATAGTCAACGGCCACCCAGGGGTTTACCTAACCCTTCTTCGTCCCGATAATAAGAACCTTTCGCTTATGCTCCAGAACCTTGGCTGCTCGCTTAGCTCGCAACTAAGAACCCTTCGCATCGCTCAGGAACCTTGCGGTCCCTTCCCGCCAAGGCGAGGTACGGGCCTATATCTCTCTATCTACGATTTCTTTTGGCCAATTATTATTTCAATCTTTGCAGAGACAGAGGCTTGATCACTCGCCACCTGGAGTGGTTCGACAGCAACGCCGGAATAGGTTTGCAACAATAATGTCTGCAAACTGCTGACAATCTGCTGGGGCACATCCGAAGTCACCCGCAGTCGAGTATTTACAAAACCTGCCGAGGTGGCATTTTTCGACTCCAAAACCGGATAACCTGCCGCTTTAAGCGAGTCCGCTAGTCTCCCCGCTTCCCCGGTCACCAATGTCCCATTCAACACATTCACTGGGTAATCAGCCGGCTTAGGCGCCGGTGGCTGGACTTGCGCCGACGGTGTGGAAATTGGCGGTGCCACCGGAGCCGACTTCTTACCAAATGGCAGCTTGCCAATGCCTTTAACCAGAAAAACTACCAGAACAAAACCTACTACCGCGGCCCCGATTAAGAATAGGTACTTCTGTTGCGGCAGTCTTGCCTTGATCCCACCAAGATTGACATTCGGCAGCATACTACTCAAGTCTCCGCCACTTTGTCCCCGAGCATAAGCCGAGACTACACAATCATAAATATCCATTGGTGACAGCGACACTACTTCCAAACCCCGTTCTGACCGCAGCTTTCCGGCTAAATTAGCATCAAAAACACCCAACGTGTAAACCTGACGCACCTCAGAAAGATTGTGGTTGGCGATAAATTCTGCCAATCTCCCTGCAAAAACATCCTTGAGAAAAGTTGCGGTTTCCAAAACCCCACCATCTGCTGCTACTGCCACCGCGATTTCCTTATCAAATGGCGCCAAAAGCAAATATTTTCCTTCTTGTTTATGCGCCGCTACCAAGACGTTCAATGCGCTGGCAACCGCGACCACTTTTTTTCCGGTTTCCAAAAACGGCCGCTGCAAATCTTCAACCAGCTTCTTCTCAAAGGCAATATGTGTCATTTTCGACACTGTCTTCGATTTCTTTTCTACCGGTTCCGACCTCAAAATTAACTCTTCGGCGAAATACGGCAATGACTGGACAAAAGTGTCCACCGAATCTTCTGCCGGAATTGTTTTCGTGAACGTCTTGTCAGCCGGAATGAACAGAACCACCTGCTCTGCCTCTGCCAAGGCCGGTTTCTGTGAAAACGCTACCTTAATTTGGCCGGAGAACTTGGCCGAATCCGCGATAAAGGCATCGCGTACCACTTCCTGCGAAAAACTAATTTGACCCGCAAACTGGCGCTTTGCGCCCGCCCTGCCAAGCTCATAGGTTAGGAGCTTAACATTATCCTTTTCCAAAAATACCGCGAGCAGTTTCTTTTTGGCTAGCACAATAGTAACAGCATAGAATAACTCTTTACCAAAATGCAAGTCTTCACTCGGCTTTCATGAAGTTTTTCACAAAATCCGTCCTGTGCAACTTTGTTACTCCATATTTTCTAATTGCCTTAATATGATTGACAGTCCCGTAACCTTTATTCTCACGCCAACTATATTTTTTATACCTGGGATGTTTACTCAAGTTTCGTACTGCTCTGTCTCGATAAACCTTGGCAATAATTGACGCCGCCGCAATCGATACTGACTTCTGGTCGCCTTTAATAATCGCTCTCTGGTTTTTCAGTCCCACTCCGGGAATGTACTTAACATGGAAAGCATCGACTAACACGAAAGCTCGTAGCCCATTGCTCGTAGCCTGTAGTTCCTCCGACGCCCTAAATACTACATGCTTTATTGCTTGCCTCATCGCCTTCTCCGTCGCTTTTACAATGCCATGACTATTTATATATGCCACCCCCACCTCCCCAATGCCCCACAGAGTATACTTGTGAATAATCTTTGCCAACTCTTCCCGTCTCTTTGGTGTTAGTCTCTTAGAATCATCTATCCCAATCGTCTCCCAATTGACCAATCCCAGGTTTTTGGCAGTCGGCGTGGGCAAAATTTTGCAGTAATCGGACAAGGCGGGCCAGCTCTTGGAACTGACCATAGCCGGCGATTGCGAAAAATTTTGCTGAGCCGAATGCCCCAACAACCTCATCGCCACCGCCCCCGCTACCACCGGTCCGGCCACCGCCCCCCGGCCAACTTCATCCACACCAATTACCAAGCTATATTTTTTCTTCCACACCTGCTTCTCAAACTTAACATCCGGTTTCGCCTTAGCCATAGCTGGATTTTACTCCCCCACTCCTGCATCTTGCTATTCTATCTTGCTATTCTAATTTGTGTTTGTTATACTCCTCTTGACAGCTCCGGAAGGAGTCTTTTTTTTGGACACAACTGGATTAACGCTAATTCGTTACTAATCTGCACGAATACATAAAAATTAGTAGTAATTAGTAACAAATTCGTGTACATTCTAATTATCTAGGTATGCCCGAGCTTTCAGAC
>CAZQWX010000017.1:0-1809 GCA_964597255.1 uncultured Gammaproteobacteria bacterium
GGGAAGATTTTCTATTTTTGCCGTAAAACTGTGAACCTTATCCGACGAGATGGTGGTTGTGAGGCTGAAAGATATCGGGATCACTCCCGGAGTTTTTTGTGATTGAACCGCTTGGGCAATTGAATCGCTGGATAAGGGGAGATCTGTAAACTGAAGACCGGTAATGGGCACGCCGGAATTGGTTGCCGCCGCTACCACACCGGAAATTATCGTTTGAGGATGGGGAGTTGACGGCAGAGCGGTTAGCAAGAGCGGAATCGAACTTTGAACTTGAGAATAATTGTTTTGGGCCACCACTAAGTTGGAAATTTTTTGGTCCAGTGAGGCCAGCACCTGTTTTTGCTCTGTGATCTTTTTCTGCAGGCCCAGTATTGTGTCGATTGTCGGCGATAAAGCAAACACTAAAAAAAAGGCAATTAACAGAAGCGAGGCCACCAAATTGAAATATCCCCGGATCAAGGGGTCGGAAATTACCGGCTCGACATATATGTAATACCGGTTGTATCTCCTGATAAGTTCTTCTAAAGGTAAATTTATGGTCATGAAACTCCACGGGCAAAGCCCGTGGTATCTTACGAAACGGCTTCGCCGAGTATTCTTTTCGAGCTTGCTCATCCACAAGTAAAACTTGTGGTATTCGCAAGTTCAAAAATAAAAGCCAAGGTTATTCCTGTTTTGAAGCAAGCCGGAGTTATTCGGTCGTTACTGTTTGGATCAGTTGCCCGTGGAGAAGCAACGGCAGAAAGTGATATTGACATTCTGGTCGAGTTCCCCAGAGGAAAGAACCTCCCTGATTTAATTGGTTTGGAGATGGAGTTAGAACGCGTTTTGGGAAAAAAAGTTGATCTTGTGACCTTCAAATCAATCAATCCGCTTCTAAAAGATTATATTTACAAAGACCGGCAACCGATATTTTGAGGTTATGGAGAGAAACCCAAGAGTTTTCTTAAAACATATTCTGGAGAGTATCGATCTGGTCCAAGAGAAGGTGCGAATCTTACTTTAGAAATACCTATGGTTCTTTATGGCAACCAAAAGAAGTACCAAGTGCAGAAATGAAGACACAAACTTTATATCTTGACGATTCATACCTCAAGGGAATGGATACCCAAATTATTGAGGTTGCCCTAGAAAGCGAAGGAAGATATACCCCTCTTCCACGATTTTGTAGCCTCCAAATTTGACTTTTGCTTTTCAAGTATGGTCTCATCGTGGTAATGCCTACATTGACGGATCAGCAAGTAACGGAATTGAGACTGGCCCATGAACAAGCCAGGGAGAAAAGACTGGCTGACAGAATTAAAGCAATTTTGTCTCTCTATTATATTGACAAGGCTTCCCACCACCGGAGTAAACAAGTCGCCCTCTGGCTTAAAAGACACCGTCGTTTCAAGGCTCTCTTCCTGCCTGCCTACTCGCCAAATTTGAATCTAATTGAAAGACTGTGGCGGTTCTTCCACACCAAGGTTGCTTGGAACCGCTACTTTGAGACCTTTAAGGAGTTTCGAAGAGTGACCCTTAGATTTTTCAAGAATATGGCTCGTTATGGACCGGAACTGGACAAATTACTGACTGATAATTTTCAATTGATACCCAACTTAACTTTGCAAACCTGAGTTAGAAGGGTATATTAACCTCTCAAATATACAAAACGATTGTGAGAATCGGATGAGTAAGAATAGCCAAAGACGAAAAAGAGATACATAGCAGGGGATATCTGCCCCTGCTATGTATATCCGGCTTTTGAGGGAGTATTACTCGACTCCTTCAAATTGATGGTCTACCGATCCACCAATATCCTGATGACCT
>CAZQWX010000018.1:0-3094 GCA_964597255.1 uncultured Gammaproteobacteria bacterium
GTATCGCCCTGGCTAATTTTGTCGTTGCCGCTGGAACAATCTGGCTGGTCGTTTATCTGGCCAAAAAGGTTGTTGCCATCGACTTTCTGTCCCAAACCTTGGTCCCACTTTTGGGCATCATTCCAATGACTGGTGTTATCATCCTGATCTTGCATGTCGTCCAGCTCGGTTTTTTTGCCCTACCCCTGGCCGGTGCTGCCGGAGTTATAATCTACGTTGGGACAGTATTACTGTTTGCCCGGCACAAGGTGCTGGATAATATGCGCATTATTTTGTCTATCTATCACCCAACTTAAGCTATGTTGTCTGTTGTCATTTTTGTTTTCTGGCCCGAGGATGAAAGTCTTATTGGTGCTTGCCTCGAGTCCGTTAAATGGGCCGATGAGCTAGTGGTGATTGATAATGGTGCCTCCGCCAAAACCTTGGAAACTGTCCGAAAATATCATGCCAAGATTGTTAAAGAGTCATCCTCAGATTTTTCCCTCAGACATAATCTCGGTAAAGAGAAAGCATCTGGGGATTGGCTTCTCTATCTGGACGCTGACGAACGGGTCAGCAAAAAACTGGCAGCTGAGATCAAGAACGTTCTTGTCGACCCAAAATTTGCCGCCTATCAAATAACCAGGAGAAATGTCATTCTGGGAAATTTTGCCCGCTTTGGTGACCGTTATCCAGATATGGTCACTCGGCTCTTTAAAAATGATAAACTTCTCAGTTGGGAAGGGGAGATTCACGAATCATCAAAAGTGACTGGTCCAATAGGCAGACTGTCCGAACCACTTTATCACCTGACCCATCGCGATATCTATTCGATGTTGCGAAAGACCATTAACTTTTCCGAGCACGAAGCTGCCCTGCGGCTGGCTGCCCACCATCCTCCGGTGGTTTGGTGGCGTTTACTACGCGTTTTTATCACTGAGTTTATTACCAGAATTATCACTTACCAAGGCTGGCGAGATGGAACTGAAGGCTGGATTGACGGAATTTTCCAATCATTTTCTTTGTTTGTCGTCTATGTCCGACTGTGGGAACTACAGCGCAAGTCTTCGCTTGAAGAAACCTATAAAGAAATTGACCGCAAAATTAGTTCCGGTGACATATGAAGATCGGAATTTTCAGCCCATATTTTCAAACAACGGTTGGTGGGGGAGAAAGATATGTTCTCACTGTTGCCGAGTTCTTTCTAGGGCGAGGAGACAAAGTAGATATTTTTTGGTCAAACAATCAAGATGCCGAGACCATAAAAAAACAATTTAATCTTGATCTGACCGGTGCTAACTTCCTTCCAGATATCTTCTTTGCAAATACCGGAAAATTATCCAGATATCTGACCACACTATCATATGATCTGATATTTTTTCTTTCCGATGGTAGTATCCCCCTGAGTCTAGCTCAAAAAAACATTCTCCATTTTCAAACCCCATTTCATTACACCAATCAACAAACTTTGAGCAATAAGTTAAAGCTTCTTCGCTTCACTGCTGTCGTTTGCAATTCAAATTTTACTAAGAGCTTTATTGATGAAACATATGGGATCAAAAGCCAGATTCTATATCCACCTGTCGATGTCGAAAAATTTTCTGCTGGGAAGAAAGAAAAACTTATTATCTCTGTTGGTCATATTTATGGACACATCAGGCCAAAAAGACAAGATGTCATGATCGAAGCCTTTCTTAAAATAAGTAACAAACTCCCTGGTTGGAAACTGGCACTTTTAGGATCAGTACATAACAGTGCTGATGAAGAACTGGAGAAATTGAGAAAACTTGCCGATAAAGGTCCGGTGGAAATCATCACTGATAGTCCTTTCTCTGTTGTTCGGGACTATTGTTCCCGAGCTAGCATTTATTGGCATGCTGCTGGTTACGGGATTGACCCACAAATTGAACCAGAGAAAGCTGAACATTTCGGTATGTCCACTGTTGAAGCGATGGCCGCTGGTTGTGTTCCGATCGTTTTCGCTGCCGGAGGCCAGCTAGAAATAGTCACTGAGGCAGAGACTGGTTTTGTCTGGAAGGAAACACAAGAACTACAAGATAAAACACTATCAATTACTAAAAACCAATCCCTAAGGCAAAAAATTTCCCAAGCCGCAATTATCAGGTCTGGTGACTTCAGTAAACAAAAGTTTTTTGCCCAGTTGGAAAGAATAATTCATGACTAGACTTCTTAAATTTCTTCCAATCCTATTCTTGCTCCTCTATGCTTGTGTACTATACCACCCAGTTTTGTTTTCTGGTCAGCTCCCAATCCCGGCTGATACCATTGTTGGCCTATATCACCCCTGGCGGGATTTTTTTGCCCACCAGTATCCCAATGGAATTCCTTTTAAAAATTACATCGTTACTGATCCGGTTCGCCAGCAATATCCTTGGCGGCAATTGGCCATAGGTGATCTTTTCTCTGGCCGGATGCCATATTGGAACCCATATAGTTTTACGGGCAGTCCGCTCTTGGCAAATCTACAATCAGCCGCACTGTACCCACTAAATATTATTTTTTTGTTGCCCGTCAATTTTTCCACCTCTTGGTCCATCCAAATAGTTTTGCAAACACTTCTTGGTGGCCTGTTTATGGCTCTCTTTTTGAAAAATCTAAAACTACGTCCTGAAGCGGTCACCCTGGGAACACTTGCCTGGGTTAGCAGTGGTTTTTTTATTGCCTGGTTAGAAGCAAACAACCTCGTTCAGGCAGCAATCTGGTTACCGCTACTTTTATTAGCAACAGCCAAAATTGCCGCTGGTCAAAGCAAACTGTCCTGGTTTGCTATTCACATCTTTGGTCTGACGGCCAGTTTTTTAGCTGGCCATCTACAAGTGTTTTCCTACGTTCTACTTTTTGACGTCGGCTATGGTTTCCTGTTAGCAGTAAAAGAAAGAAGTTGGCGATCTCTTGTTTGGTACTTTGGATCATATTTCATCGCTGGTATCATTATCTTGCCCCAACTCCTGCCCACCATAAAGCTAATTGCCCTATCTGCCCGTGATGTCGATCAGGCGGCCTGGTCACGCCCGGAATGGTTTCTTCCGTGGCAAAACTTAGTCCAGTTTATTGCCCCGGATTTCTTTGGTAATCCGGCTACCCTCAACTATAC
>CAZQWX010000019.1:0-5907 GCA_964597255.1 uncultured Gammaproteobacteria bacterium
ATGACTATACCCAGGACTTTATTGATCAGGTAGAAAATTGGCTGCTCAAAATTGAGACGGCTAATCGGAAAAGTAAAACTTTTGACGAGGTTGCCCTGCACAAAGTCCTGACAACTCGTTGGCTGTCAATTTGTTTAATGCACACCCAACTGCGGCACTGGGTATGGAACCGCTACCAGAAGTCTTCACTTGCTGGGTCATATGTCGGTAATATCACCCGGGTTCGTCAGTTATGGTTAGAAAGCACATTATTTCCTTCTCTTCGACCTTATGTCCTAAGTGTCAAAAAACACCCGTTTGTTAAAAAACTGCTTCTTGGCTGATATGAAAAAGTTCTTTCCACTGTCGCTAATAATCATTATTTTTCTTGCCCTGGGAAAACAACTTCTTTGGACGGCCACTGTACCAATCTGGCAAGCGCCTGATGAACAGGCCCATTTTGCCCAGCTGCAATATTATGCCGAAAATAAGACGCTAACTCTGGGGAGTGAAAATCTGTCGTCGGAGGTGGCAATATCGGAACAGTTGCTTGGGACCTATCGCGACACGTCCGGCAACAATCAATATACCTACCACCCGGCGTTCAACATTCCCTATTCCAATACCACCGTTGGCTTAAATGAAAACGCTATCAATAATCTGCCCGACAGTTCCAGGACAACTTATGTTGGTCAGGAGGCAGCGGCCTATCCACCACTGTACTATATTCTGGACCTACCTTTTTATAATGCTGTTTATAGTCATGGTCTGATTGATCGGGTCTTTTCTGCCAGATTACTTTCTCTGGTCCTCAACATTTTTTTAGTCATTACGGCGTATGTGATCGGCAAAACCATCTGGGGTAAGGGTATCATGCCGGTAACTTTGGCAGCCATGGTGGCTTTTCAACCAATGGTATCCTTTGTCTCAGCCGGCGTTCACCCGGACAATCTCTTAAACCTGCTCTATAGTCTGGGCTTATTACTGCTACTATTACTATTGAAAAACGGCAACAAACTCCGCTACCTTGTGTTTTTAGCGCTGGTAATCGTTTTAGGATTGGAAACAAAACAACTCATGTTTCTGTTCATCCCGCTGGCCGGAGCGGTTTTCCTCTGGCGGACACGATTAGGCAAACTACGCTTCATTCTTGCCGCCATCGTCCTGGTCGCTCCGATCTTGGTGTTTATCTTCCAACTTAAATTGCCTTTTGTCCCCTATGTCAGCCCAACCAGTCCCTTGGCAGGGATGAATTTTCTGGATTATCTTCACTTTCGGATTCCCAAATTGACCTTTGAGGTCTGGCCGTGGTATTGGGGCGTGTTCAAGTGGTTAGGTGTAACCCTGCCGCCTTTAGTTTTAAAGATTATCACTCGGCTTGCCGCCCTGGCCGTTCTTGGGCTAGTGGTTAAGCTGGTAATCATTATCAGACAACGCGCTGTTAATTTTGAATTCAAAGCACTAGTTCTATTTATTATCTCCTCGCTGTCCTATGTTACCTATCTGCTTTTTTGGGACTGGCGATTGATGCAGGCTAATGGTTTTTCCCAAGGTCTCCAGGGCCGGTATTTCTTCCCTAATATAATCGGCCACATGGCACTATTTCTAATCGGCCTGACGGTTATCAAGCGCTTACAAAAACCTGTCGCCATTGGGCTGATACTTGGCTTCTTTGTCCTCAATATCGTGGCTCTTCAAACTGTAGCTGGCAGCTATTACGATTTCTCCTCCTGGCACCGTCTGCTTATCCAGTTGGCACAATATAAGCCCGGCGTGGTCAAGCTCTTTGCTACAATATAATGGTGAAGCGTTTAGGTATTGATAGTTCCGTCTATTCCATTGGGATTTTCCTCAACTCTATTCTGGGCCTGGTCTTCTATTTGTTTGCCGCCCGGGCCCTTGGTCCGACCAATTTCGGTGTGCTCGCAGTTGTTCTGTCCTTGGCAACTGTTTCTGGGGACGTCTTTGACTTCGGCATTAATACCGCCATTATTACCATGCTACCTTCCCGAAGTGACCCAATCGAGAAAAGCCACTTAAGTTCCAACCTCCTTGGTTTTAAACTGGTTATGATTAGCCTGGTGGTCGTGATCGGCCTATTGGTGAGCCCGGCGCTAACTGCCACCCTCTTGGGAGCGAGCTGGTCGGCGCTGCCAATCTTTTTGGGTTTTGCCTGTGCCGCCGCCATTATCTTTTATGGTTATGTTAACTCGCACTTATTGGCGCAAAAACATTTTGCTGCTTCGGTGGTCTTGAATATTCTGGCCAATAGTCTGCGACTGCTTGGTCTGTTCTGGCTGTTAGCGATTAACCATTTTGACGTGGTTTGGGCCGTGGTTTTGTTTGCCTTGCCGACAGCCGTGGTTGCCGTAGTTTGGTTTTTGGCTGACAGAAACTTGGTGAAAAACCCCACCCTGGAGAAAGTGGCTGCCAAAGAGATTTTTCACTTCAGCAAATGGGTGGCTGCCAGTCTGGCCGTAGGCAGTATTTCCGCTCGGGCCGACAATTTTCTCTTGACACTGCTTTCTGGTCTGACCCAAACCGGAATCTATACCGCTGTCCAGCGCTTTTTCCTGGCATTTAATCAAATTCCTGCCGGGATAGGTACAGTTTTGGCGCCCAGCTTTGCCCAGTCCGAACATGGTCGCCGGGACATTTTCCTTTTTGGCATTGCCACCGCGATCGTCTTTTCAATTGGCCTTCTTGGTGTAGCTATCCTTTCACCCTGGCTGGTGCCACTGGCTTTGGGCAGCAAATACCTAGCTTCAGTCGTGCCGGCCCAGATTTTGGCCTTGGCTACCATCCCATTTGTCTTTGCCGTACCGGTTAATTCCTATATTCTCTATGCCCGGAAAAATTCAAAAACTGTGTTCTGGGTGACACTGGTGCAGTTGGCCGTCGACCTGGTCGGAAACCTTGTATTGGTTCCTTCATTTGGTGCTGTCGGCTCCGCAATCGCCTTTGGTCTTGGCACCGTTGCGGCCCTGGTGTTATATGCCCTGATACTTGTGGTTTATGCTCGGCACTAGACGGATTGTCACCTCCCTGTTTTGTCTTCTCATTTTGGCCGGATTTTTTCGGTTTTATAACTGGCAACACCTGCAATTTTGGTCCCCGGACGATGAGGTCCAAACTGCTACTATCAGGAAGATTATTTATGACCACCAACCTGTCCTGGTGACCCCTAACGCCGAAATCACTTTTAGTCTCGGCCCGTTTTTCCACTATCTGACCACCGGAGTCTATCTGGCTGCCCACATGGATCCTACTCAGGCCCTGTTTTTCGGATCGATATTGGGCATCGCCACTACTTTTCTGGTTTTGCTTACCGGCAATGAGCTGTTTGGCCCGCCCGCTGGCTGGTTTGCCGGCTTGTTATATGCCGGATCGTTTTTAACCTCACTGTATGACCGCCGTTGGTGGCCAATGACGCTTGATCCCTTCTTGATCACTCTGGCTATATTGTCACTGTTTAAAATTAGTCAGAAAAAATATGCCTACTTTCTGCCTTTGGCTATCGCTGTCAGTTTCAGTTGGCATGCTGATCCCTCGCTGTTGGTACTTGTCGTCGGCACCGTTCTGACTTTCTGGCTTCTTCATCTGCCCGTCTGGCGCCGGCAATATCTGCCTGGTCTGGCCTATTTGGTGGTTTCCTGGCTGCCGCAGTTGGTTTTCTTTGTTCGCCATCCACAGGCGTTTTCTGGCCCGACTGTTGAACTGCTACACAAACTTACTACCTCTGGTCAGGTCCGAAGCCTTGGTCTCTATGTAACTAATCTGCTGTTTATTCCCCAGGCCATGAGTCGATTTTTCTTTCTCCCGGCCACCAACGTTTTAGAAAATGACTTATGTCATTGTCAGCCGGTCGAACTTGGTTGGCTGTCAATAACAGTCAGTATTGGCATAATTCTTCTGGCAGTGAGTATGGTGTATTGGCTCTTGGCCAGCCGTAAAGCCAATAGTCGAATTGGTACCAACTTGAGTTTAATCTTCTTGAGCGCGTTTCTTGGTGGCATTGGTTTCTTCTCGGTGGTCATGGCCAAAAAAATTGTCTCACCCTACTTTATAATTTCTGCCCCGGTAGTCTTTTTATTGGCTGGCCGGGCCTTACAGTTGATGGTTCAAAAATTTGGCCGCTGGCCAGCAATTGTTCTTTGTCTGTTATTTCTAATCGGTAACATATACTCATTAACCAATTCGCAACTAGCCTACCCTTTGGCCGCTAAGAAACAAGCAGCTGACTATATTTTGTCGCAAACTTCACGGCAACCATTTACCCTTGCCGTTTCTGGCAATCCGGACCAGCTGGAGAGTATTGCCGGTGTTATGATGGCAGCAAATCGTTTTCCCACCAATCGTGCTTATTTTTCCAACTGGGATTGGATTTACCAAGCCTACAGTTTCTACGGCCGAGAGGTGGGAGAGACGCCAAAGTTTGCGGTCGCCATCTTTCCGGCTGGCACCGGCAACGACCAAACCGCCAGCTTTGGTAATATTGGTGTCAGCGTAAGTAAACTACCATGATTGCAATCACCAGCCAGACCATCGTAAAGAATGACGAAAATTGGATTTGGTTTGCCCTTAAGTCAGTCCAGGACCAGGTTGCCAAGATGCTGGTGCTTGATGACAACTCAACAGATGCGACTCGGGCCATCATCGAAACCATAACCACGCCCAAACTAAGTCTGGAGACGAAAGTGTTAACAACCCCCCAGGAACATACCGAAGTCAGAAACCAGATGCTTGCCCGGACGACCACTGACTGGTTTTTGCTGCTCGACGGTGACGAGGTCTGGAATAACCAGACCCTGTACGATCTGTTGATCTTTCTGGAGAAGCAGCCAAAAAATATTTATGGCGTGGTCATGCGCACCCGTAACTGTGTCGGTGATGTTTTTCACTATGCGTCGGAAAGCGCCGGCCACTATCACTTGATGGGTCGCACCGGCCACCTGACCATTCGGGCCTATCGTAAACTGCCCGGCTTTCACTGGACTGGCACCTATCCGCTGGAGGCTTATGTCGATGCTGCCGGCCAACCAATTCATGGGCAATCCGATCATTTGGCCTTTTTTGACGGCTTCTATTGGCATATGACCCATTTGGTCCGATCGGCAGCCAAAGAGACAGTTAAAGGTCATCGCCGGGTGCGCCTGGAAACCGGCATAAAAATTGCCGGTAATGCCCAGCTGCCTGAAGTTTTCTTTATCCCACGACCAGCCATGGTTTCCGATCCCCTGGGCCGGCGGGGGATTGGCTATGAACTTGCCTCTCATCTTGTTGCACCGCTCAAAACACTCAAAAGGGGGCTAGTGCATGACTAGAAAAGACCTGGCTAAGCGAACCTGGCAGACCACTGCCTATTATCAGCGGATTGCCCAGGTTGATGACCTGTCCCATCCGGCCCTTGCCAGAATCAAGGAACTCTGTCGTGATTGCGACTCTATCCTGGATGTGGGCTGTGGCGACGGGCGAAAACTGGCAATGTTGGGCAATTCAACCACCAAGCAGGTCGGTTTGGATGTCAGCCCGCAGGCCATCAATCTGGCCAAGAAAAACTTTCCGACGGCTGACTTTGTTGTCGGAGTCGGGGAGCACCTGCCGTTTCCCAATGCAGCATTCTCTGCTGTTGTTTCTACCTTTGTTATTGAACACACCCAGGTACCGGAGCAGGTAGTTGCAGAAATGCTTCGAGTGGTGAAAAAGTCTGGCCTAATAATTATTTTGGCCCCGAACTTCGGCGCCCCGAATCGGGCCTCACCGAATTTTTCCGGCTCTCGAGCGCAAAAGTTAATAACTGGTCTAGTTAATGATTTTTTGGGTTCTGGACGTCATTTGAGCTGGCACACCGTCACACCTAAAACAGTGACAATGGAGCAATTTCATAGCGACGAAGACACCACAGTAGTGTCTTCGTCGCTATGAAAT
>CAZQWX010000020.1:0-1726 GCA_964597255.1 uncultured Gammaproteobacteria bacterium
GCTTTGGTGGTTGTCAGGAAGGCGGCGACATTTTCAAGTTTTTGATGAAAGTGGAAAATCTGGAATTCCCGGAGGCCTTGAGGATTTTGGCCAAACGGGCCGGGGTAACTCTGGCTAATTACCAACCAACAGAAACGTCGCGGATTAAAGAACAGATCTTGGCAGCAAATCATCTGGCAGGAGAATTTTATCATTATGTCTTAACTTCTCTGCCATTGGGAGCCAAAGGCAGAGAATACTTAGAAGGTCGAAAAATTTCCGAAAACAGCTGGAAACTCTTTGGCATCGGCTATGCTCCCAACTCCTGGGACTCACTAATCAACTTTCTGGTAAAAAAGGGCTTTACGCCGGCGGAAATGGAAGCAGCGGGGCTGACGTCTAAATCGGGTATCGGTCATGCCTTTGACCGGTTCCGGGGCAGACTCATGTTTACCCTGCGCAATCATCGCGGCGAAGTGGTGGGCTTTGCCGGAAGACTGATGGATCCGGAGGCAAAGGAAGCCAAGTATGTCAACACCAGTGAGACTGCGGTCTACGTCAAGGGTGATGTACTTTATGGTCTAGACGTGACCAAAGAAGAAATAAAGAAGCAAAGCTTTGCGGTGGTCGTGGAGGGAGAGATAGACCTGATTCAATCGTACCAAGCAGGAGTACGTAATGTGGTAGCTATTAAAGGATCAGCACTGACAGCGGGACATGTGGCGTTGTTAAAAAGATATACGGAAAATATTTACTTGTCGCTGGATGCAGATTTTGCCGGCGACGCGGCGGCCCATCGGGGCATCGAGATGGCTGATCAGGCAGGATTGAATATTAAGGTGGTTACATTTACTGAGGGAAAGGACCCAGATGAACTAATTAAGAAAGATCCGAAATTATGGCGGACTGCAATCGATCAGGCAGTAAGTTTCTATGACTATGTCATTGATTCAGCCTGCAAAAAATATGACGTCAAGGCTTCCGATGGGGCCAAGAAAATTGTCGCAGAAGTGGCCCGGTTTATTGAGCCAATTGATAACCTGGTGGTTAAAAATCACTATCTTAAAAAGCTTGCTGACGTTTTGGACACACCACTGGATGATCTGGAAACCCAATTGGCCAGAGAATTTCGTAAAAACCAACTGACGCCAACAAATCCTGGAGAAAAGAAGGAGGAAAAGTGGGCAATGGCAAAAAGCAGAAATCAAGTTTTGGAAGAATATTTGCTGTCTCAATTGTTACAAACGAAAAAGCCGGCAGACTATTTAGTATTAATTTCGGCACGATTAGCGGCTGACGATTTTACCAATCCAGCCTTGGGGCAAATTTACCAACTACTCTTGTCACTGGTAGACAACCCCCGATCGGATGTGTCGCTGGCCGGAGACAAATTCGACATCAGTGTGTTTGCAAAATTGTTGCCGGCAGAACTGGTGGAAACGATGGATAGGTTGTATCTGGCAGAAATTAAAGCCGTGCCGGAGGAAGAACTGCTGTCTGAAATCCAGAAAACTGCTTGGGAAATCAAAGAGTTGGGACTCCGGTCAAAATTGAAAGTAATCAGCGGGGAACTGCAGAAAAATCAAGACGCGCCAGATTTAGAGAAGAATTTTGCGGAAATTACCAGTAAGCTGTCAAAACTTCTTGGGGAAAAAGAACTGCTGGCCAACCATGCCTGAGGGAGAAAATTCTTGACTTTAAGCCAAAAGACGCCTACAATCCCGACAGCGGTTAGAAAGGCGGACCT
>CAZQWX010000021.1:0-5119 GCA_964597255.1 uncultured Gammaproteobacteria bacterium
ACGCCGGCCGTTATTATTACCGCCTACCTCCTCTTCAGAGAGCGCTTGGCTAAAATCGTCTATCTGGGAGCAGGACTGGCTTTCCTAGGAACCTTGGTCGTCATCGGCACCCCAATTCTCGCATTTGGTAGTGGCTCAACACTGGGCAACATTCTCATGCTTGGCAGCACCTTGGCCGGAGCTTTACCCTACTTTCTTGTTCGCAAACTTATGGCAAGGCAATTTGACCCATTGATCCTAACCTATTATTTTTTTCTTATCACCCTAATCCTATCCACCCCACTCTTCCTATGGGAATACTGGCAGAATCCCGGCTGGATGGCGAATATCCAACCAATCAGCCTGGTTACAATTGGCTATCTTGCCATCGGTTCCTCAATTGCCTCTTATTCACTTCAAAACTTTGGCCTCAAATCCCTCACTCCATCAATGACCGCCACCATTGGTTATACCAGTGCTGTTGTCGCCATCGGCCTGTCCATCGTCTTCCTCCACGAACCAGTCACCCCATTCTTCCTGGCCGGCACCACCCTGGTCGTCATTGGTCTCTTCCTGGCTGAAACTAGACATCCGTCCCATCCCCTTCACAGGCTCCATAAAACATAGTATAATCATCCAATATGAAAGCTAACATTCATCCCCAATACTATCCCCAGGCGCAGGTGATTTGCGCTTGCGGTAACACGTTTACCACTGGTTCCACCAAGCCGGTAATTAAAGTCGAAATCTGTTCTAAGTGTCACCCGTTCTATACCGGCACCCAAAAATTTGTTGACACTGTTGGTAATGTCCAGAAATTCCAATCCCGCCAGAAAGTGGCTGCTGCCAAACAAGCCGTTGTCAAACAGAAAAAGCAGCAAAAACAAGATGAGGACTATCGTCCCAAGACGCTTCGGGAAATGCTACAAGCCGCTAAGTAGCAAAACGAGCACATAGCATATAGCACGTAGTAGAATAAGAGTAATGTTTCGGTTCGAGGGTTTAAAAGTTTATCAGGATTCAATTTCCTTGTCCGGTGAAATCTACTCCTTGACTAAATCCTGGCCAAAAGAGGAAACATTCGGACTAACAAACCAAATAAGACGTGCGTCTTTTTCGGTGGCATTAAATATCGCCGAAGGTACCAGTAGAGGCAAAAGAGAATTTGCCCATTTTCTGGACATGGCCAGTGGATCATGTTTTGAAACGGTAGCTTGTTTGCAAATCGCAAACCAGAACGGATACATTCCAACTGACACCCAAAATAAGTTTTATATAAAATTAAGTAATCTTTCCAAGATGATTAGCGGATTAAAAAACAAACTTTAACACATGAGCGACAACCAGGTCCCAGACTATCTGAAGTCAACTATAGACGAGTTAGATCGTAAGATAATGGAAGCCAAGCAACTCCTAACCGACAGTGAGTTGAGTGGCGTTGCCAAAGAGGAGATAACACAATTGGAGACAGAAAAAAACCAGCTAATTTCTTCTACAAGCAACGGGCTACAAGCTATAAGCCCCCAAGAAAACAATGCTGACTCTCAGTTTGATAACAGAAATATCATTGTAGAGATTCGTGGTGCCGCCGGTGGTGAAGAAGCCAAACTCTGGGGCGAAGATCTGTTGCGGATGTATTCCCGTTTCGCCCAGGCCCAAGGTTGGAGAGTGGAACCAGAAGGCCCACTGGCCATAAAAATCCGAGGCCGAGGCGTCTATGGCAAATTAAAATATGAATCCGGGGTTCATCGCGTCCAACGTATTCCGGTCACCGAGTCCTCTGGTCGGGTCCACACTTCCACTGCCACTGTCGCCGTGCTGCCTGAGTTGGAAGACTTTGATATCCACATCGAACCATCTGATCTGGAATGGGACTTCTTCCGGGGTGGTGGCCATGGCGGCCAAAACGTCAACAAAGTCTCCTCCGCAGTCCGGTTAACCCACAAACCCAGCGGTCTGGTTGTCACCTGTACCGAAGAACGTGATCAATCCAAAAATCGCGACAAAGCTCTCTCCAAACTCCGCCAAATTCTTTGGGAACAAGAAGAAGAACGACGCTTTAACGAACTCTCCGCCGACCGCAAGGCCCAAGTCGGCACCGGCATGAGAAACGAAAAGATCCGAACCTATAATTTTCTCCAGGACCGCGTCACCGACCACCGCCTCGATCAGAACTTCCACAACATTAATGTCATCATGGATGGAAAATTGGATGAAATTATCAACACTCTACAGAGCAAATTCTCAAGTATTTGATATGTTAGATCGCAGACCATCAAACAGGCCCCACCTTCGTCTTAATGAGATTTCGGATCACCGCCGACAGCAGAATACGGAATTTCTAGCTTACTCACTCGGAACACTATTAGGGGCCAGCGCTATGCTTTACTTAGTCTTTGTTATTTTTTCTCCGAGATAGATAGAAAAGTCAGTTACTGTGGCGCTTCCCCCAACTTCACCTGAACTGTCGATGTGGAATTATCGCTGTGATAAATCGTCAATGCCACACTGTCACCTGGTTTCTTGGTTTTAATCACCGCTGCCAATCCCCCATTGGTATCGGTCAGTTGTCGGCCATCAATTTTGGTAATAATGTCTCCCTGCTGGACACCAGCAGTGTCCGCGGGGCCTCCGGAAACCACCGATTGGACATACGCCCCTTCCGGAATCTGATCCAACACCGACAGATCTCGACTGACCATCTGATATTCCACCCCGAGATAGGCCCGAGCGGCAAACTGACCACCGTTAGCTTCAAAAGCAGAAATTTCTTGCTTGACCAAATTAATCGGCAACGCAAAACCAATGTTCTGGGCATCCTGAGCCACCGCCACATTGACTCCGACTACTTGTCCCGAGGAATTTAATAACGGCCCACCAGAGTTACCGGGATTAATCGGCGCTGAAGTCTGAATAATATTTGACAGCTGTTCGCTGCCGGTAAATGACGTCCCGGCCGTGATGCTCCGACCAATCCCGGAAATCACCCCAGTCGTCACCGTTGACCGAAACTCGCCCAACGCTGTTCCGATTGCCAGGGCAAACTGACCGACCTGAAGATGATCACTATCACCTAACTCCACTGTCGGCAATCCTGAAGCTGAGATTTGCAGAATAGCAATATCGTTATTCGGATCGCGGTAGATCTTTTGAACATCATAGGTTTTATTATCTGCCGTAATAATTCGATATTTAGCTGTAGTATCGGACACCACATGTTTATTGGTCACAACCAAGCCATCACTGCGGATAATAAAGCCTGACCCAATGTCCTGTTTTATCTGTTGGGTTCCTTGCTGCTGTGACGGCGCCTGGAAAAAGCCAAATGGCCCAAAACCAAAATCAGGAGCGTTGAATGTCGGTTGCATTGTCGTAATCCCAACGGTCACTACTGCCGGCGTCACCTTTTTGACCACATCAATCGTCACTGATTCCTCCGATACCACCCGGATATTTCCTCCGGCTACTGGTCCAGTACTGGGCCCAGTAATATTAATCTTGGACAGCGGTCCAGGTAACGAGACATGAAAGCTTCCGCTCCTGACTCCAGCAATCCCCGACCCAACCGCCAACAAAACCAAAATGACACCGACACTCGCAATAATCGCTACTTTATTCTTCATGGTTGTTTGATCTGACTCCAATGGTGCCATAAAAACCTTAAATCTTGCTTAAATCCAACGGGCATCTTACTCTCCTACCCCATTGAGGATCTGAATCGCTTTGTCCAGCTGATGATCCACCGTCGGATCATTCGAATCATTGTCCACCTTATAATCCGGTGTCAAACCGGTGCCGTTGACCCAAACGCCGTTTGAGAGCAGCCACCGGGCAATCGTTACATGGAGTCCTGCCCCCATTGGCAAATCTTCTGCTTCCTGGACACTGCCTTTGCCAAAGCTTTGTGCCCCCACCAACTTTGCCCGACCCCCCACTTGCAGTGACCCGGACAGAATCTCACTGGCTGACGCCGTCCCGCCATTAATCAACACCACCAGTGGTACCGACAACAATTTCCCTACCCGATCGGCTGAATAGGTCTGGGCCGAGCCATCAGATTGTTGTTGTTTGACCACCAATGTTCCTTGCGGCAAAAATTCTGAGGCGATATACACCGAATCAGACAAATAACCCCCAGGGTTGTCCCGCAGATCCAACACTGCTCCCGCGACCACCCCTGACGATGTCGCCAGATAACCACTCACTTGCTTGACCACACTGTCCCATTGTGTGTCCGTCACGTCTCCGAATCTAGCCAAATCGATATACACCACCGGTTTCAATGCGCCGGATGCCGTCGACGTCGCCAGTGTCCAATTAACACTTTTAAGGACAATGCTGTCCCGGACAATCGGAATATCGACCGGTTTCGAAGCCCCGACATGCAAGACCGTCAACACCACCGTCGTCCCTTTGTTCCCCCGAATCTTCGTCACCGCTTCCGGCAGCGTCCACGCCGTGGTGTCCTGACCATCCACCTTGGCAATCCAATCACCGGTTTTAATCCCGGCTTTCTCCGCCGGCGAGTCAGATAACGGCGCAATTACCACAATTTTGCTATCTTTAACCCCCAATTCCGCCCCGATGCCTTCAAAATTGCCATTTAGTTGTTCCTGGACCTGTTGGTTCTGGGTTGGCGGGAGGAAAACGGTATACGGATCACCCAAGGCACTAACCATGCCGGAAATTGCCCCATACACCATCTTCTGGGTATCCAACTTTGATTTATCAACGTATTTGTTTTGCACTTCATCCCACACTGTCCAGAACAGCGAAAAATCCACCGGCATGTTGCCAGGAGCTTCCTTATTCGCCACCGCCACATTGGGCGTATATTTTTGCCAGCTAACTTTGACCTCATTCGTTCCCAGTTTATAACCCACAAAACCGCCCAGAAGAGCGACGATTACCACAAACATGACACTGCGAATAAGTTTGAGATTCATAAACTTAGACTTTCAATGTTTTCCCCTCCCCGTCCAATTCCCCATCTTTCCCAGCCAATTTCTCCAATTTTTTGGTCAACTCCGCGGTAAGAGTAAGATTACCAAATTTCAGAAGGACAAGTAAAGACATTTCCGCAAGATCACGGAAATACTCATAATCCCGGAAGTGTAGTGATGGCACCACCACTCCGACC
>CAZQWX010000022.1:0-6827 GCA_964597255.1 uncultured Gammaproteobacteria bacterium
ACCACCTACTACTTTTTTAAGTTCTTCAGGTAGATTATCCATATATCTCTTGTTATAGGTGGGAATGAGCTGATTTTTGCAGCTTTCGGTTATAGCTGCCGGCACTCGGGTACCGGCCAAAGCGGCGAAAGCGAAAAAAATCTACGAGTCGCTTGCTTGGTTATTACTTTTTAACCATTTTTGAACTACTTCTACCACTTTCCTTGCCTCTTCCATCCCCATATTCGGGTTCGTCGGCAAATTAACAATCCTCTTGCACAATTTTTCTGCCTGCGGACACGAGCCAGTCCTATACCCAACTTTTTCCAAATCTACACCTTTTGGTGCCACCACATGATCATACCAATCGCCCAAAAAGATTCCCCGCTTGGCTGCGAATTGCCGCAAGCCCACCGGATCATTAACTTCGATACTATACCGCAAGTAAGAGGCCCCCGCCTCAAAGCTCTCACCTAGCTGCTCCGCATAAAACTTCGCCAGCTTTCTGCGATGCTCTACAAACCGATCAAGATTATTCAACTGATTCAACACTAAACTCGCCAACAACCCCGGCAGTTGACAAAAGCAATTTGGTTTCTTAGCCTCCTTCTCCGCCCCGGTCAACACATCCGGCAGCAACTTGCATCGTCGTAACCAAAAATGCATCGCCTTACCAAAAGAGAAAAAATAGTATATATTGAGTACTATATATATCCATAGCGGGTAAGTTAACTGTTGTATCAACCACCCACTGCTTCGTCGCGGCAGATTATCCACCAACTTGTGTATCCTCTGACTTAGATCTTCATCGTCCGTCACTACCGCTCCGCCCCAAACGCCGGAGATGACCTTATCCCGACCAAAACTGAGGAAGGCAGCATGCCCGAAACTTCCCAACTTCTTCCCTCGATAACTGTTTCCCAAGCCATGAGCGCAGTCTTCCACCAGTACCAGATTGTGTTTTTTGCACATCTCCTGAATCTTCTCAATATCCGCCGGTTTACCAAACGTGTGCTGGACAATCACCGCTTTTGTCTTGGGTGTAATTGCTTTCTCTAGTTTCGCAACGTTCAAATTATACGTTTCATCAATGTCCACATACACCGGTTTTGCCCCAGTCCAGATAACCGAATTTGGCACCGCCACACAGGTGAACGCCTGGATAATTACCTCTTCACCAGGGCTCACCCCCAAAGCTTGCAATAAGAAATACTCCGCGGCCCGTCCGCTTTCAAACAGTACCACATATTTTCTGCCCAAATGCTGAGCTAGTTGGTCAGTCAACAACTTCTCCGCTCGCCGGTCCATATATCTGCCTGGCGAAAGCAATAATTTCCCTGCCAACAACACCTCCGACAGCTGGAAGTTTGGAATTAAGGAAATCGCAATTGGTCGAAATGGATTAGTCATCGCAGCACGCTATCTATTACCACCCTGGGTACCAAATTCTGAAACAGTATCAGTGTTTTCTCACTGGTTAATCCCGCCAATTCGCGGATAAGGAGGTTAAAATTTGTCACCAATTTGGCATTACCCGAAGCGTTCAATTCATCAAAATAGCTTGCACTAATAACCAACACCTGATCCACCTTTCGCAGTTCCTGGCCCACCAGCTTATGGTCCCGAATGCTATTCTCACCCAATTCAATCATCCCTCGTGTGACCACAATTTTCTTGTAACCTCCCCACGTTTCCAAATAGTCAATCGCCGACAGGAATGACTCCAGACTGGAGTTATAGCTGTTATCAATCACCACCGTTCCCTTCTTCCCCGGCACTACTTTGGGATAAACCAGTTCCGGATTCAATCGTGCTACCCCGGAAGCAATTTCAGAGGAGGAGAAACCCAGTTTCTGACACACTTTAGCTACACCAACGACATTGCGCACCAAATTCTTGCCCAGAAGCGGGACAGAAAACTTTTGCTTCTCCCACATAAACTCCACATGGTCCCGAAACGTCTTAATCTCCCCTGCTTCGGTCAGCTTAAAATCCTCGCCGCCAACAAACCCGTCGGAACGGCTCTTGAGCCCATCAATCAGCTCAAATTTCGCCTCCCGGATCTTCTCCAAACTGCCAAACATGTCCAAATGCTGATCGCCAATCCCGGTAATAATCCCCAAATTGGGGTGGACAATTGCACACGATCTTTTAATTTCCCCGGTTTTATACGCCCCCATCTCCACCACAAAAAAGTCCTCATCTCCATGGACGCTTTTCATAACCGTCAAGGCAATTCCAATTTCCGAATTATTATTCTTTGCCGTGGCCACCACCTTATATTTTTGACTTAACACCTGGACCAACAACTCTTTGGTCATGCTCTTACCATAGCTGCCTGTTACCCCAATCACCTTGCCCTTGAAATAGCGCATCTTGAATGCCGCCTTTTTCATCGTTTCTTCCTTCCACACCCAAAACATCGGAGAAATTGCCGCCATGGAAATCGCTGTAAACACTGGCGAGAACACAATCGCCGCCACATCATCCCAATGGTTTGGTGTCACCAATGCGCCCAATGACCATATCAGTCCCACAGCCACTGACACCAGCGATCGGACTGTCAGCTTTGGCCGAAACCACCGCAACAGATCATAGCTCTCGAGGAAAACTCGTTTCTTATCATCCCACGTCCGCAACCCCGCCCGGAAGCGGTCAATGCGGTACTCTTTCATCTGCCAGAGGTACACCCAATACAACACCTGGTGCAGTGTGATAATGACCAGAACCGCGTCGATAATAAGATTAACTATAACCATGCTAATATCGCTTCCGCTACTTCTTGCGGCCGACGGTAGGCAATTCCATGATCACCTTCAATTACCTCAAATTTTGACCTTGCTATCAGTTTATGCATCAATTCCCCTTGCCACAATGGCGTGGTGTGATCATTCCGTCCCCAAACAATCAGCGTCGGGATTTTAATTTTCGGCAAATCGAACTCCAGATTTTCATTCACCACATTCTTCATTGTTTCCCGCAGTACCGGTGTCGCCGCCAAATAATCTGCCGATCCAAAAATGGACCTAAAAACCTTCTGCAAGCTCTCCGGTACCACTGATTTTATTGACTTAATTGAGTTAATTGACTTAATTAAAAGATTTTTCCGCTCAATCCCACCACTGTCTATCAAAACTAACTTACTAACTAACTCCGGTTTACTAATAACTAATTTAATGGCCACTCTCCCACCAAATGAGTGACCCATCAACACACACTGCTCAATTTTTTCCTTTTTCAGTCGATCCGCCACCCACGAGGCGTAATCAGCCAGGTTCATCGGCTTGGTAATTAGCTCCATTCCGAATCCTGGCAAATCCAACGAAGTCACCGTATACTCTTTTCTTAACAACTCAACCAACTGGCCATAATCACCGGCACTCTTGCCCCAGCCATGGAGAAGAACTAGACTTGGCTTTTTCACCCCTTAATTTTAACAGATTCCACTAGAATCGCTTAATTGTGAAAATAACAACCCATAATGCAATTTTTCCTATAAGTCAAGACTTTACTTTGGCCTTACCACACTCTATAAGAAATACTATGGAGTCTGAACACACAGTAGATGACCGCACAAGAATAAGAAATCAAAGACAGAATACCCAAAACTTGGCCAGAACCATAGTGCTTCGATTCAAGCAATTTAGGCAAGAGATAGGACTACACCGACCCAGGGCCGTAAACGAAAAGTCACCAGGATTCAAGCGTTCACAAGGCCAAAGACATCGCATTAGATAAAAATGTATGGCTCTCAGTAGATTAGATAGAGAGGTTACCAATGCAGATAGAATTGCTGGGGGTATAAGGGCAAACATCTTAGCTAGCCGTGCTGCCAGTGGAAAATTTGATAAAAGATTGCCATTAGAAATCAGAACTGCACTAATCCCGACACTCAGAAGACTTGAGCAAAAAGCTGATCAAGCAATCATCGGTGATCTCCCGGAAAAAGCACTTTAGTTTTCCTCCAGACCCCAGATCAGATATAATCGAAGCACCTAAGGGGTGTCGGTCAGTGGTAGGCCAGAGGTCTCCAAAACCTCTAACGATAGTTCGATTCTATCCACCCCTGCTGAAAGGGATTTGGAGCATACTGACAGTCTAATTCTCGTATTGTTTGCTGTGTGAATCCCCCGAAACCACAGTTCCCTATTGACGCAATTATTTGGAAGCACTAGTATATGAATACGAATTCATACAATTGTTGCAAGAAAAATTATAAAAATAGCAAAGCCTTAAATAGTTTAATTCCCCTACTTAAAATTGTTGGGGAAGAAAACCGGCTAAAGATCCTTTGCATTCTACGTCAAGGTGAGCATTGTGTTTGTGAACTTCAGGAACACTTATCCATTTCCCAAAGTCTCTTGTCACACCACCTAAAAGATCTCAAAGAAACGGATATAGTATCAGACAGAAAAGAAGGTCTAAAGGTCTATTACTCTTTGACAGCAAAAGGTAAAAAGATCACCGACTCGTTATTTAATTTAGTTGACCTATGAAAATCCAAGTTCTAGGTTCCGGTTGTCCTACCTGTCAAAAGCTGCACGAAATAGTGGAGAAGTCTGTTAAAGAAATGAGTTTAGACACTGCGGTGGAATATATCACTGGCAACGAAGGGACGACCAAAATTGTGGAACTTGGAATTATGAGTTCGCCGGTTTTGGTTGTTGATGACAAACCAGTCCTGGTTGGTTTTACCCCAGATATTGAAAAAATCAAAGCGTTAATCACCAAGAATTTGTAAGTATGGATATTTTTTATCCGGTTCAGTTATTGGCTAATGCAGTGAGTTTTGGTATCGAACCGCTTAATTTCTTTATCTATGACAGCATTAAAATCTTTATTCTTTTAGCCGTCATAATTTATATCGTCTCTTTTCTACGATCTTTTGTTTCTCCAGAAAAAACCAGAAAATTTTTAACCAGAAAATTTCCAATTGTTGGAAACATCTTTGCTGCCTTGATCGGAATTATTACTCCTTTTTGTTCCTGTTCAGCTGTACCCCTTTTCATCGGTTTCGTAGAAAGTGGCGTACCCTTAGGGGTCACATTCTCTTATTTAATCTCCGCTCCGATGGTGAATGAAGTCGCCGCGGTACTACTCCTGGGACTCTTTGGCTGGCAAGTGGCCGGCCTTTATATCGTTTCGGGGGTAACAATTGCCATCGTTGTAGGATTTATCCTAGGAAAATTGAATTTAGAGCCATTCGTTGAAGACTATGTCTGGAAAATTAAAGCTAATCAGGCGGATTTAACAACCAACGCTACCTTTAAAGATCGTCTTGTTGAAGCGAAAATCTACACCGTGGATTTAGTCAAAAAAGTTTTTCCTTATGTTCTTTTGGGAGTTGGCCTTGGAGCTTTAATCCATGGTTATGCCCCGGCAAATTTCCTTGCCAAAGTTGCCGGACGAGATAACCCACTGGCCGTCTTAATCGCTGTTGCTATCGGCGTTCCCCTTTATTCCAACGCTGCCGGGACTGTTCCGATTGTCAGTTCTCTAATTGAAAAAGGATTACCGTTGGGAACCGCCCTGGCTTTTATGATGTCAGTCACTGCCCTATCTCTCCCAGAGATGATAATTCTGCGAAAAGTTCTAAAAACCAAACTCCTGGCTATCTACATCGCTATTTTGGCCCTTGGTATTACCTTTACTGGTTATGCGTTTAATATAATAATTAAGCATGGATAAACTTTACAAATTCCAACCTCTGGTATTACTTAGCGGCACGATATTTGCCTGGGCTACTGTTTATACCGACTTCGCCAGATTCTACAAATTCTACGGTACCATTACCCGCATCCAAAACTGCGTTATTCCTAATCCGGTAACCACCCCATGTTTTTATGGTGCCATCGCTTTTCTAATTGCCTTCGTCTGGTCACTTTTCATCCTGAAGCGGACAGAGGCAGCAAGATTTGCTCAGCAGTTGAAGCTCAATATACTTCTGATCGCTTCCACCCTTTTTGCCTGGGGTAATTTCGCCTTTGGAGTCTACAAATTCTATGCTGTTCAAAACGGCCCGAAGGTCTCTTGTTCCGGGGTTCCCACCGACAATCCCATTCTGACCCCGTGCTTTTTCGGGTCGCTTATCTTCCTGGCAGCCTTAGCCGTTTCGCTTACGCTTATATCTCGCCGTTCAAAAAACACACAAGCACCGATAAATTAAGTCCATGTCAAAACACAACCTTATTTTCCTAACCGGCGGCGTTGTATTAGTTTTTGTCTTGGGATTGGTATCGGGTGGAATGTACACCAAGATTCAAGACTTGGAAGGCAAGGTTGCCGGGGCAAATACTACTGCCAATCAGCTGGCTCCAACCCAGCCAACTGCTCAGCAGCCCCAAGCCCTAACAAAAGTTGACGTTAAGGTGGCCGCTGACGATCCAGTGCAGGGCAACGCCAACGCCAAATTAACCATGGTCATTTTTGCCGATTATCAATGTCCCTATTGTGCCCGGTTTGAGTCCGACACTTTGCCGCAAATCATTAAAGACTATGTTGACACCGGCAAAATGAAGTATGTTTTTAAAAATTTGGCTTTTTTGGGTAAGGAATCAACAGATGCAGCCAACGCCGCCCAGTGTGCCCAGGAACAGAATAAATTTTGGGAATACCATGCTTATCTCTTCTCTCATCAGGGAGCAGAAAATTCCGGAACATTTTCTCCTGATAACTTAAAAGGGTTAGCCGCAACGCTTGGGCTTAATACCAGTCAATTTAATGACTGCCTAGACAGCCAGAAATATACTTCCCAGGTGCAAGCTGATCAAGCGGAAGCTACCAAAAATGGCCTGACCAGCACACCAAGCATCGCTGTTGGCTCAACCCCCATTATCGGTGCCCAACCT
>CAZQWX010000023.1:0-7563 GCA_964597255.1 uncultured Gammaproteobacteria bacterium
CTTTCAACGTGGTCCTGACCAATGCCGGAGCCAACAAAATCTCCGTCATTAAGGCCGTTCGCGAAGTCGTCCCCACCCTGGGGTTGGCTGAAGCCAAGACTTTGGTCGAATCCGCCCCTAAGAATGTCTTGGAAGGCGTGAATAAAGCGACCGCCGAAGAAGCCAAGAAAAAGTTGGAGGCCGGTGGCGCAACGGTGGAATTAAAATAATCCTGTAGCATTCGCTATTTAAGAAGACTTCTTTAAAGAAGTCTTCTTTTTTAGTTCCCAGAGTGTTAACTTGATATCGTGCCAGCGAAAAACTCCATTAAACTCTATGCTGAGAACGGCTACTACCACATCTATAACCGTGGCGTTGCCAAAACCGATATCTTTCTCAACCAACAAGACTATGGTGTCTTTCTTTCCTATCTAAAAGAGTACCTTTCCCCACCAAAACCACTTACCCCAAAAGATCTGAGCGCCGGCAGACAAAACTATCTTCTCAATAACTATCACGACCAAGTCAGATTACTCGCCTTCTGTTTGATGCCTAACCATTTTCACCTTCTGGTAAACCAACGAGAATCACACACCATTGAGTCACTTATGCGCTCACTCTCAATCCGTTTCTCTAGCTACTTCAATAAAAAATATGCTCGTGTTGGCCACCTCTTCCAAAGCGTCTACAAAGCCATACTGATTCAATCCGATGACTATCTTTTATGGTTGAGCCGCTACATTCACAGAAACCCCATTGAGCTATTATCTCCTGGCCAAAAACTAAGCGATTATCCCTATTCATCTTACCGCTCTTACCTTGGGTTCTCATCGACAAGGTGGCTTGACACAAACGAAATCAAAGCGCGAACCAGAGACTATACATCGTTTGTAGAGGAGAATACCAACCACCCACCAGAAAATTTTCCCGAAGTAATCTTAGAGGAAGATACTATATAAGAATACTATATAAGAAGACTTCTTTAAAGAAGTCTTCTTTACAAGATACTTACGAAGTTTTACTTTCTATACCGAGGAGCCACAGTACGGCTTCCTTTAGGCCCGCAGGAGTGAAATGACGAGGACCACAAGAAGAAGCTCGCAAAGAAATCAGGGGGCCTTTTGTTCAATTCCCAACAACCACAAAACCGCTTCTTTTTTTAGCCCCGCAACGAACGCAGTGAGTGAGGAGCGCAAGAAAGGCCAGGAATTCTAGAAGATTTAGGATTACTTTACGCGGTTTTACTTTCTATCCCTAGTAACCAGAGTACAGCCTCTTTCTTATACCGTCTATCTCCCCGAGAGTTAATCCGCAGTGGCACCAACTTACCTCGTTTGCCCCACCGTTTAATCGTCAACACTGACACCCGGAAAATCCCTGCCACTTCCTTGACGGTCAGAAGATCCGGTAAGTTATCGAGTGATAGTTTTTGAGTCGTATCAGGCATGAGACTATCCTTTACTAATCTCTTATATTACTAAGTACATCAGGTGTCAAGATAGCAAATGCCACTTTATATTGTTTTAGAAAATTGCCTCCTGAAGATTTAGCTTGTCAGACCAGCTCTTAGGCCCGCAGTCCGCCGGCTGGCGGACGAGGACCGCAAACAAGGTTTAATCTAAACCTTGTTTATATTCTTGGGCCGCCACCGTCGGGTCCACAATATTCACCGACAATCCCGTCCCCAACTCAAATCCCGCCCGATGAATGAGTCGCGGAATGATCCGCAAATACCAATCTGGTCCATGATAAATATAATAGTTATACGGCACTTCCGGATCGTCAGCCGTCCCGCCCTGGCGCAACGTCCCTGGTGTTGAGAACTTCGTCACAATAAACTTCAGTGTTTTCTGCAGGAGTCTTGCCAAATCAGCAATCTCCTCATCAGTTATCTGGCCAAATGTCTTGTCTGAATGGTCATTACTCCCACTCTCTTGCCCGCGACACGGCGCAATCCAGATCTCATATGGCCACTGAGAAAAGTCCGGGCAATAAGCCACAAAATGGTCTGTCCTGACCACCTCGTTCTGCACCGGCTCCCTCGGGATAGTATCTAATGTAATCTGTTTCGGGACCACCACCAATTGTGAATGCGGGTGAGTAATGCTGGCCCCAGCATGAACATCATGATTATTAAAAATCAACACCGTGCCATGGCCGTTTTGGACATGATAGTTATACCGTTCACGGTACGTCGAGAGTATCAGCTCCACTTGGTCCAAAGGCATTTCATCAATGTTTTTCTTATGATCCGGACTGTGAATGATCACCTCATGCACATCGGTGATCGGATATTTGTTAGCAATCACCCGAATTCGCCAATTAGCATCCCCCACTTCTCCACCCACCCGGTAAAGTTCCTGATTTAATGATTCATACCCGGGATCAAACGGACATGTCGGATCACCCGGCCGGGGCGGTGACGGCAAATTGTCATGCGGCCGTGACACTCGGCTGGGCGCGATAATTACCCACCGATTAGTCTTTGAGTCAGGAACAAATCGAGCCATAAGACATCACTAATTTGCGGCGAGCTGGTTTTTTGCAGCTTTCGGATATAGCTGCCAGCACCTGGGTACTGGCCAAAGCGGCGAAAGCGAAAAAAATTAGCGAGCCACAAAGCTACCAATTCAAGACTAACAGGACCCGTCAACCAACTATGTTGCCTCCCGCAACTCTTCCTCAATCTCTTCCGGATTAGTAAAAATATCTACCTTGTTGTCATAAGCATGGAGAATTGCTAATGGGAAATTAAATTCCCGCTTCTCGCCCCCCGGCAACCGCAAAATCAGTGGTTTATTCTCCACCAGCGTCACAAACTTGGCATGTTCCGGCAAAATGTCAAAATCGCCGGCACTGTTGGTCGATGACACCGACAGCACCTTACCGACAAACAGGTCAGTTTTTGGTGACAGTACCCGGACGTCAATGGTCAACGGATTAGCCATAGCTTAATTAATTTGCGGCGAGCTGATTTTTTGCAGCTTTCGGAACTAGCTGCCAGCACCATGGTACTGGCCAGAGCGGCGAAAGCGAAAAAAATTAGCGAGCCACAAATACTTTCAATAATTTTATTCTTCCAGATCTTTGAGTGTCCCAAGATACATCAACCGGTCATCCTCCAGCTTATCCAATTGTCCGGCCAGAATCTTACCGATATCAGCCACTGTGTCCGTCATCGGCACATACACTCCCGGCTTGCCCGTCTGATTTTCCGTCGAGAAGAAGGATTGCGTCAGATAATTAACCACTTTACGCACCCGATGAAAAAACTGCTGATCCCGGGCTGACAACTCTGATTCACCGACAATCGCCACAATATGGGACAGACTATTGTATTTTTCCAACTGCTTTTGAAACTCCGTCAGTATTTCCCGATGTTCTGGGGTAATTAAGCCTCTGGCCAACGACGACGTCGCTGTAAGTGACAAATCCACCGGCGGATAGATGCCCATCTGGGCCACCGTCCGGGACAGGACCACCGCCGTGTCCAAAAACGACATCACTGCCACCACCCCGGCATCAGAGATATCATCGGCGGGCAGATAAATTGTTTGAACCGATGTAATCGCCGCGTCTGCCGTCGACACCAACCGATCCTCAAGAGTGGCCACCTCGGAAAACAACGTCGCTTGATAACCTTGTTCTGACGGAATCATCCCCAGAAGCGTCCCCACTTCATTTCCGGCCTGAACATATCGGTACATGTTATCAATAAAGAACAGAACATCTTTCTTCTGGTCATCCCGGAAGTGTTCCGCCACAGTGGCCGCTGCCAGTCCCACCCGGTTCCGCACCACGGCATTTTCATTCATCTGACCCATCACTAGAACAGTTTGATCCATTACCTTAGCTTCTGACAGTCTTTGATAGAGCTCTTGGCCTTCCCGAATCCGCTCCCCAACCCCAGCAAACACCGACACCCCCCGGTGACCCGACGTGACGTTATGAATCAGCTCGGTCAGAAGAATTGTCTTGCCCACACCCGCACCGCCCAGAAAACCTACTTTCCCCCCTTTAACAAACGGCGTTAGAAAATCGATAGCTTTAATCCCGGTTTCTAGGATCCCTTTGCCACCCACAATTGATCCGACTGGCTTTTTGAGGCCATAAATCGGCTTATGGGTCACATCAGGTCCGAATTCTGTCTTCCCATCTTGAGCCTGACCAAACAGATTAATCACCCGGCCCAACACCGCTTCCCCAACCGGAATTGACAAACTACTGCCCGTTCGGGTTATTTCCTCATGCCGGGCAATACTATGCGCGTCAGAAAAATTCAGACACACCAAATGATCCTTGGCTGGGTACAGCACCTCCAAAGATGCCTTATGCTCACCAGAAACCGTGAGCACTTCCCCAATTCCCGGCCGATCCCCTTCTTCCCACACCACTTCGACAATCTGCCCGTAAGCGCTTCGCACCCGTCCAAACGATTTGCTACTTTTTTCTGCCATATTTCGAATTTTTAATTTGAAATTCGAAATTTGAATTCAATATTTCAAATTTGAATTTTCAAATTGATTACAAATTTCAAATTGTAAATTGTGAATTACGCTTTAGCCCCGCCACCATCTCCAGCACCTTCATGCTCGCCATCTGTCGTTTGGCTGACGCCAAAAGTGAGTTTTCTTGCTTAATCATCGCCATCGCGTTACCTTGGGCATTATCCATCGTCATCAGCTGTGATCCGATCCGGGCCAACTCCGACTCCAAAAAAGCCTGTTGGAGAAGAATTGCCATAACCTGGCTTTCAAAAAAATCCAAAATCTTCTCGATTTCCGGCTCAAAGATATAATACCGATCCACATCGCCACTTGCCACAGCCGAAACCAACCCGGTGATGTCCACAAAGCTTGGTTGCTGCGACAAGACAGTCTGAAACTGCGGATAATAGACAAATACTTTTTGATAATCCTTGAGTTTATTTGCCAGATTGGTCAATTCTGCAATGCTCGGCAGGTCTTTCTCAAAGTCCACAATCTCAAATTGAAAAGGGTAATTTAACGTTTTGAGTGTATCCACACCCACTGAGCCGATCACAAACCGGTCGACATAACCGGTATAAGCCGTATGCGCCATGTAATAATTCATGACTTTAGTATCTAAACCTCCATAATAGAGCCGCTTGTTCGACGTGATCACCACACTGGCAGAAATTTTCTTCTTCCGCAATGCCGACAGCTTATGTTCTTCTGCTGTTACCCGCACCACATGTAACACCCGGGACACCTCGCCGGCAAACAACCGATTGCGCTCAATCCCGGCCCGCACCCGCAGCAGTCTGGCATGGGCAATGTCCGTAAACACTTCCGCCAAGACTTCCAGAGATTCCACTTCCTCTAAATCGCTTTTAATTTTGTCTAATGTAAACATACTGCTGAATTTCTAATTGACCTAATTTCTAATTTCTAAAAAAGTTCTAAGCACTAATTTCTAAAAATTTAATATTAGGTATTGGTCATTAGGATTTATTTAGTAATTAGTAATTAGTAATTAAAAATTAGAAATCATCCCGTTGCTTTCTCTTCCGGCTTGGTTATTGCCGCCGTCACTTCTTCCAGTTTTGGTTTAATCGTCTCAATCGCCGCAAATAGCTCTTCCAGGGTCTTTTTGTCAAACACTTCTGAGGAAAATTTGGCAAGATCTTTGTCATTCTTAAACGCCTCAACCAGTTTTTTTTGATAACCCCGGATAAAACCCCGATCCCGGCCATTAAGAAAACTGGTAAACGGTAGGGCCAGAAGAATGGTTTGGACTTCCTTGGGAATGAACAGCCCTGCTTCCTGGGACAATTGCTCCGTCAATTGCTCCATCTGAGCTAGCGTCTGCTTGGTCTCCATCGGCAACTCCGAGGCAAACCGACTGACAATCTCCAACTGACTGCCTCGCGCCAACACCTCTTTAATCTTGGTCGCCAACAAGTTTTGCAGCCGCTGCTGAGTTTGTGCGCCAACCCTGGTCACCGACAAGAACAGATCGATGGCTGGCCGGCGGCCCTGTTGCGACAGCACGGCCTTAAACAACAAATGGCCATCGGTCATACCCATCAGGTTGGTTGGAATAAATCCAGAAAAGTCCGGCAACGCCAGTTCAATCACAGGGAGCGCCGTAATCGACCCACCGCCAACCGTGTCATTAAAACAACCCGCCCGTTCCAAAATCCTGGCCTGTTGATAAAAAATGTCACCGGGATAGGACTCCCGACCCGGTGGTCGATCAGCAATCAGCGACATTTCCCGATAGTTCCTGGCATGGGCTCCCATGTCATCCAACACCACCAGGACATCCTTACCCTGTTTTTGGAAATACTCGGCAATCAAAAGCGTCGTCTGGGCCGTCAAAAAAATCATCGGTGCCGGATCAGTTGACGACGACACCACGACAACTGTGTGATCCATCACGCCAGTATTGAGCAGATCCGTCCAGATATCCTTCGATTCGGCCATCGGCTTGCCAATCATGCCGTAAACGCAGATGACATTTCGGCCCTTTTGGTTCGACACCACATCGCGCAAAAAGCCCGCCTTACCGGCCCGCGATTCCCCAATCACCAGCTCCCGCTGGCCTTTCCCCAAGGGAAAGATAGAGTCCACCACCGTTAGTCCGGTATCAAACTGTTCGGTAATAAACCGCCGCCCGGCAATCCCCACCACTGGTTGCTCCAACGGCCTGCCTTCAATCTTCGCATTCTTGCGAAACAACGGCCCTTTGTCATCCAAGACATCACCCACCGGATTAATGATTCTGCCCATCAGGAAATCGCCCAATGGCAGAGACAGAAACTCACCCGTTTTTTTAAACATCTCTCCAGGCTCTATGCCATCCTCAGTCAATAAAAGTACTTCCACCTTATCGTCAAACAGCCCACCAACATATCCTTTTTCTCCTTTTTCTCCGACCACCAACTCTCCAACCGACACTGACGGCAACCCATCCAGATAGGCAATCGTTCCCCGGACACTTTGAACAAACCCTACTTCCTCTGTTGTCATGCTAATTTATGCGAATATATATTGCGAATACATGCTAATACTTCTGGCGGCGTGGGCGAAATTTTGCAGTAATCGGTAAAGGCGGGCCAGCACTTGGTACTGACCATAGCCGGCGATTACGAAAAATTTTGCCGAGCCGACAAAACTCTTGCCAGGACCCGCTTCTATACGTTTCTACTTAAAAATTTTCTATATATCTCTCTGATTTCCACTTCTTTTTCTGCAAACTTCTTCGCCAGTGAATAATCCCGGTATTCTCCATTCCAAACCAGAGCCGCTCCTCCTAACAACTTCGGATCCGTCTTAAAATCCAAAAGTAATTCATCCCCAAAAAGCTCCCGCGCCCGTTTGCCTACCTTGGCCAGTAACCCATCCTCCAGTGGCTGCGCTAAATACACCACCAACGCCTTTGCCGCCTCGATCTCTTTCTCCGCCGCAGTAAACACCTCATCGCAATTTTCCTTATCCACACCAGCCAAAAGTTCCTTGTCTCCATCTTCCAGATCACCTTTACCAAAAAAACATGACTTAGCCCGCTGCGACAACTCCAAAAGTTGCGCCCGTGCGGCCTCCTTGGTGTAATTATTCT
>CAZQWX010000024.1:0-1677 GCA_964597255.1 uncultured Gammaproteobacteria bacterium
TTCTTAATCGGCGCGTCGATCCGAAAAAAGTTGACGTGGATAAACTACTACTATTTGACGCCCGGAAAGTTGAACTGGAGCGGGAAGTCGAAAAAGTTCGCGAAGCTAGAAATAAACTTGCTGACAAATTAGAGGATCCGAAACAACGTACCCCAGCCTTAATTGAGGAAGGAAAAAAGTTGAAAGATGGTCTTAAGGTCTTGGAAGACGAATTAACCGAAGTTCAGAGAGATTGGCAGGGAATTATGGATTGGGTACCCAACATGCTGGCAGCTGATGTACCAATTGGAAAAGGTGAAGATGATAACCTGGAGATTAAGGCTTGGATACCAAAGGATGGCTATCTAAAGAAAGACCAACTTGGTTTGAAAGACTTCTCGAAACAATGGATGCCAAAGTTAACCTTTGTGGGCAAAGACAGTGTCGAACTAGGTGAACTGCTCGGCATCATTGACACTGAGCAAAGTGCTAAGACCTCAGGGACAAGGTTTTTTTATTTGAAAGACGACCTGGTTCTTTTGCAATATGCCTATTTTGATTTACTGTTCAAAAAACTAGTCCGAGATCACCACTTTCATCCAATGGTAGTACCACAACTTGTGAAGGAAAGAGTGCTATATGGCACCAGTCATTTCCCTGAAGGTCGCGATCAGGTCTATAAAATAGCGCAAGATTATCTTGAAGAAAAACAAGATCTGTTTCTGGTCGGCTCGTCAGAGCCGCCATTGTTTGCCTATTGGATGGACAGAATAATTCCTGAAGACATGCTACCTTATCGCATGTGTGCTACTACTTCTTGTTTCCGTTCGGAAGTTGGTTCTTGGGGTAAAGACGTTCGGGGCATCAAACGCGTTCATCAATTCGAGAAAATGGAAATCGATGTGGTTTGTACACCAGAGCAGTCCACAAAAATATTTGATGAGTTATTGGTTATTAACGAATGGCTCTATCAACAGCTGCAGCTACCGTATCATCAAATTCTAAAATGCAGCGGAGATTCTGGTTATGCTGCTTCCCATCGTCAGATCGACAACGAAATCTGGCTTCCGGTTTCACAGACTTTTATTGAGGTCGGGACCGATACTAATGCTACAGACTTTCAGGCCAGAAGACTCAATATCAAGGTGCAACGCAAGAATGGCGACAAAGTCCTAGCTCATACCGTAAACAATACTGGTATTACCAATTCTCGGCCCTTGATTGCTATCCTAGAAAATTATCAAAACCCCGACGGCAGCGTTACCATTCCCAAAGTTCTCCAAGACTATGTTGGCAAGAAAGTGATCGCCCCAAAATTATAACTTCTAGTTACTGCTATTGACAAAAGGACTACGTTTGTTATTCTGAGAAAGTTATTAAATTATTCGTTCAGTAAAGTTTTGGCAAAGACTGCCAACACGGCCCAAAATGAAACCAATTGCAACACACGTATATCGAAAAGTCATTCCTAATGGGGTAGAAATTTCTCTCGATCGGAAAAACTATCAAATTTCATATCCGGCGAGCCTCTGGAAAGAATTTCCTGACATCTATCGTCAGAATTTTGCTGATGCTCTGGCATATTCTTTGACGATGCACCTCTGTCTCAATGGCCATGGCCGAATAATTTATGATTTCCCAAATCCGCAAATCGAACCGTTTTTCTTTGAAGGCATGGTCTACTCTTTGGGTATGACT